>JANNKV010000236.1:0-7016 GCA_031396485.1 Polaromonas sp.
AAGCGAAACGGGTGGGGGAAGAGCCCAATTCGTCACCGCTTTTGAGGACTGTAGCTCCGCTACAGCCGGAAAAACGGGGGCGGAGTGGGACTTTTCTCCATCCGTTGCAGCCGACTCTCTTCTGCCGCGCAGACTCCTGGAGCACTAAAAGATATCAAAAAAGCCTGTCAGGGTCTTCTCAGACCTCAGACACGCTCAAAAATTCCTGCCGCGCCCTGCCCCATGCCGACGCACATGGTGACCATGCCGTACTTCAGCTGGTGGCGCTGCAGCGCATGGATGACTGTGGCCGCACGAATCGCACCGGTCGCGCCGAGTGGATGGCCGAGCGCAATCGCGCCGCCCATCGGATTGACTTTTGCCGGGTTCAGGCCGAGCGTGTTGATGACCGCCAGCGACTGCGCGGCAAAGGCCTCGTTCAGTTCAAACCAGTCGATGTCTTCATGCTTCAGGCCGGCGTAGCGCAGCGCGGCAGGAATCGCCTCGATCGGGCCGATCCCCATGATGTGCGGCGGCACGCCCTTGGCGGCATAGCTGACAAAGCGGGCCAGCGGCTTCAGGCCAAACTCCTTCACCGCTTTTTCGCTGGCCAGGATCAGCGCGCCCGCGCCGTCGGACGTCTGCGAGCTGTTGCCAGCCGTGACCGTGCCGCGCGCGGCAAACACGGTTTTGAGTTTCGACAGACCTTCGACGGTGGTGTCGGGGCGCGCGCCTTCGTCCATGCTCACCGTGCGGGTCGTGGCAATCACTTCGCCAGTCTCCAGATTGGCGCTGCGGTCTGTCACTTCCACCGGTGTGGTTTCAGCCGTGAACTCGCCGGCCTGCTGCGCTTTGAGCGCCTTCATGTGCGACTCGTAGGCGAACTGGTCCTGCGCCTCGCGTGAGACTTTCCACTGCTGCGCCACCTTCTCGGCCGTCAGGCCCATGCCGTAGGCGATGCCAACGTTCTCGTCATTCGCAAACATCGCGGGCGACAGCGAGGGCGAGTTGCCCGACATCGGCACCATGCTCATGCTTTCGACGCCAGCCGCAATCATCACCTCAGCCTCGCCAACGCGAATGCGGTCAGCCGCCATTTGCACCGCCGACAGGCCCGAGGCGCAAAAACGATTGACAGTGATGCCACCCACGCTGGTCGGCAAACCGGCCAGCACCGCACCGATACGCGCAATGTTCAGGCCCTGCGGGCCTTCGGGAATCGCGCAGCCGCAGATGATGTCTTCAATGGCTTTCGGGTCCAAAGTCGGTACTTGGGCCAGGGCCGCCTGCAAGGCTTTCACCAGCAGGTCGTCAGGCCGGGTATTGCGGAAAAAACCGCGGTGCGAGCGCCCGATGGGCGTGCGCGTGGCGGCGACGATGTAGGCTTCCTGGATTTGTTTGCTCATGATGTTTTTCCTTTACTTTTCTTGCTCCCTCTCCCGCTGGCGGGAGAGGGTTGGGGTGAGGGTTTCTGCGGTTTGAAGTATTCTTTCAAGCACGGCTTCGGTATGAATCAAAACGTCGTTGTTCCAGAATCGCAAAGTCTGAAAGCCCAGAGCGGCCATGTCGCTGCTGCGCCTCTGGTCATAGCCGGCAGACGTTTCATCAGCGTGTTGACCACCATCCAGTTCTATGACCAGGCCAATTTCAAGACAGGCAAAGTCTGCGAAATAAGGGCCAATCGGCCGTTGGCGCCTGAATTTCAGGTCAGTCAATTGCCGGTCGCGCAGCCTTGACCAAAGCAGGGCTTCGGCATCTGTTTGTCTTTCGCGAAGCGCGCGAGCGCGCACCCTCACCCCCGCCCTCTCCCGGGTACGGGAGAGGGAGTTTGATTCCCGAACAACCGTCTCGGGCTGTTGCTCCCTCTCCCGCGCGCGGGAGAGGGTTGGGGTGAGGGTGCGCGATCGGCTCATGCCGTCCGTGACTTCAAATGAGCGGACGGCACCCAGGCCCAGACAAATTCGCATTCGACCGGATGCACGCCGGCCTCATCAGTCACGGTGACAGCCACATTGACTTCGCCCTTGTCGCTGGCCGCCATGGTCGCGCGCTGCTCGTCCGTCAGCGTCGCCACCGCGCGCATCGCGCCGGTGGCGCGTTTCTTGAACGCCATCTTCAACTCTTTGGCCAGCGGAATGCAGTCGTCGCGCACATTCATGCCCACCACCATGCCGGTGGCCGTCTCGGCCAGCAGGTTCATCGCCGACGCATGCACACCACCGATGTGGTTTTGCACCTTCTTTTCGTTTTTGATGCCGATCTCAACGCGCCCCGACGTCATCTCAATGAAGTCCAGGCCGGCAGTGCCCGTGAAAGGAACGGCCCGGCGCAGCACCACGCTGCGAAACCACGGGCGTGCGAAGGCGGGCACTTCCTCGAGACGATCCAGCTGGCGCTCCAGCCGGTTGGGAGACATCTTCGTCAAATCAGTCATCAGTTTTTCCTCACCAGCGAGCGCCGCAGAACCGGCTTTGCCGGGCTGCTGGTGTTGCCTCCTGCAAGGGGGGAGGGGGCTACACGAAGTGAGCCTACAACGAGGGTGTTCATCAATTCCGGACTGGTTTGCCAGTGCTCATCATTCCCATGATGCGTTCCTGCGTCTTCGGGTTCTCGAGCAATGAACAGAACGCCTTGCGCTCCAGCGTCATCAAATATTCTTCCGTGACCAAGGTACCGGCATCGACATCGCCGCCGCAGACTACATTGGCGATCAGGCTGGCGATATGGAAGTCGTGCGCGCTGATGAAGCCGCCGTCACGCATGTTGACGAGCTGCCCCTTGATGGTCGCCAGACCGTTGCGGCCGACCACCGGAAACGGCCGGCGGTGTGGTGCGCGGTAGCCGGAATCGAACATCGAACGCGCCTCGTTCAGCGCGATGAACAGCAGCTCGTCCTTGTTCGGCACGATCACGTCACTGTCGAGCAGGTAGCCGAGCTTGCGGCTTTCAAGGGCGCTGGTGCCAACCGTGGCCATCGCCGCGGCGGTGAAGCCTTCGGTCAAGAAGGGCAGCACGTCCTTGTTCGTCGACTTCGCGGCGTTCTCGGCGGCGCGGCGCGCGATGTAGGCCAGGCCGCCGGCACCGGGCACCAAGCCCACACCGACTTCCACCAGGCCGATGTAGCTTTCCATCGCAACGACGCGCTTGGCCGAATACACAGCCATCTCGCAACCGCCACCCAGCGCCAGACCGCGAACGGCCGACACCACAGGCACCGCCGCATAACGCAGCTTGAGCATCACGTTCTGCAGTTCGGCTTCCGCGCCTTCGATCGCCTTGGCACCGCCCATCATGAAGGCAGGCAGCATGGCCTGCAGGTCAGCGCCGGCCGAGAACATCTCGCCTCCCGACCAGATCACCAGGCCCTTGTAGCTTTTCTCGGCCAGGTCCACACCCATCGCCAGGCCTTCGGCGACGTCGGGGCTGATGGCGTGCATCTTGGTCTTTATGCTGGCGATCAGCACGTCGGCGGCGTCACCCGGAAGCGTCCACAGGCGGATCGCGTCGTCTTCGTGCACCGTGGTGCCAGCGGTTTCGAACGCAGGTGCGTTGGAGCCGAGCACGTTCTCGGGGAAATGCTGGCGCGCGTACACCGGCAACTCGCGGCGGGGGATGAATTTCCTGGCCGAGGCGCTCCAGGAGCCTTCAGGGCTGTGCACACCGCCGGCAGCGATCACGGCACCACTGAACACCCAATCCGGCAGCGGCGCTTTGGAGAGCGCCTTGCCCGCGTCAATGTCTTCCTTGATCCAGTTCGCGACCTGCAGCCAGCCGGCTTGTTGCCAGAGTTCGAACGGGCCCTGCTTGGCACCGAAGCCCCAACGCATCGCAAAGTCGATGTCGCGCGCGGTTTCGGCAATGCTTTCCAGATGGACGGCAGCGTAATGGAACTGGTCGCGCAGAATCGCCCACAGGAAGCGTGCTTCGGCGCCTTCTGCTTCGCGCAGAAGCTTCAGGCGCTCGCCGGCCGGCTTTTTCAGCATGCGGCCGACGACTTCATTCGCCTTGGCGCCGCCAGCGACGTATTCCATGCTTTCCGGGTCGAGCCGCATGATGTCGCGGCCCACCTTCTTGTAAAAACCCGCACCGGTTTTTTGGCCCAGGCTTTTCGATTCGAGCAGTTTCGCCAGCACCGGCGGCGTGCCATACATGTCAGAGAACGGGTCGGGTGTTTTGCCCTCGCCGAGGTTGTCCTGCAATGTCTTGATGACGTGCGCCATCGTGTCCAGGCCCACCACGTCAGCGGTGCGGAAGGTACCCGAGCTGGCGCGACCGAGTTTCTTGCCGGTCAAGTCATCGACCACGTCATACGTCAGACCGAATGCTTCGGTCTGCTTAATGATGGCCAGCATGCCGGCGATGCCGACACGGTTGGCGATAAAGTTGGGTGTGTCGTGCGCGCGGATCACGCCCTTGCCCAGCGCGCTGGTGACAAACGCTTCCAGGTCATCCAGCACCTTCGGCTCGGTCGTCGGCGTGTTGATCAGCTCGACCAGCGCCATGTAGCGCGGCGGGTTGAAGAAATGAATGCCGCAAAAACGCGGCTTGATCGATTCCGGCAGCGCTTCGCTGAGCTTGGTGATTGACAGGCCCGAGGTGTTGCTTGCGACGATCGCGCCTTCGGCGACGAAGGGCGCGATCTTGTGATACAGGTCGGTCTTCCAGTCCATGCGCTCGGCAATCGCCTCGATGATGAGGTCGCAGTCCTTGAGCAGATCCATGTGCTCTTCGTAGTTGGCCGCCTGAATCAGCGAGGCATCGTCGACCACGCCCAGCGGTGCCGGCTTGAGTTTTTTCAGGCCGTCAATTGCCTTGAGGACGATGCCGCTTTTGGGCCCTTCTTTGGCCGGCAGATCAAACAGCACCACCGGCACTTTCACATTGACCAGATGCGCGGCAATCTGCGCACCCATCACCCCAGCGCCGAGCACGGCGACTTTTTTCACTTGAAAACGGGACATGTTGTTTCGTTCCTTATCGATTGCTTATGTTGTTTGTTGCGCTGTCTGCGTCTTTGTTGCAATGCCAGTGACCGCGTGGAACCGGCTTAGCCGGGCCACAGGTGTCGCCCCTTGAGGGGGATGCGCTACACGCAGTGAGCGCAGGCGGGGTGTGCTTAATTAATTCGAGTCCAGGTCTGGTTCCGCCCAAAGGGGCCGATCGACCCTCGGACCTCGAGCTTTTTTCCGCCGTCAATCGGCGTCATGCGCAGCGTGTAGTTGCGGCCGTTCTCGGGATCGAGAATCTTGCCGCCCTCCCACACGTCCTTGCCTTCTGCTTTTTTGGCACCGCGGATGATCTCCAGCCCCAGCAGCGGCTTGCCTTTGCGATCATCGCTGCATTCGTCGCAGACATCATCGGGCTTCGCGTCTTTGAGCAGACGCTTTTCGATCTTGCCGCTCAGCGTACCGCCGGTCTCGGCAACACGGATTTCAGCTTTCGCCTCGCCCGTCTTGTCGTCCACACTTCGCCACAACCCGACCGGGCTCATCTGGGCCAGCACCGGCAAGCAGCTTGCTCCTAAAATCATAGCTATTAGTGTATGTTTCATTTGGGCTCCAATCGAAAAACGTTGGTGAACGATATCAGGCCAATGCCTCTTCGGTTTCCATCAGGGATTTTGCGCCACTTCGGGCGGTTCGCATCAAGGTGGCGGTCTCGGGGAACAGCTTGGCAAAGTAAAACCGCGCGGTCTGCAGCTTGGCGACATAAAACTTGTCGGTGTTACCGGCCGCAATTTCCTGCAGGGCCACCTGCGCCATACGCGCCCAGAAGTAGCCAAATACCAGGTGACCGGCCACGCGCATGTAGTCGACCGCAGCAGCGCCCACTTCATCGGGATTCTGAAAACCCTTGAAGCCGAGTTCCGTCGTGAACTTCGTCATCTGGTCGGCCAGGTAAGCCAGCGGGTTGATGAACTCGGCCATCTTCTCATTCACGCCTTCTTCAGCCACCAGCGCGCCAATCAGCTTGCCGAATTTTTTCAAGGTGGCGCCGTTGTTACCCAGAATCTTGCGACCCAGCAAATCCAGTGACTGGATGGTGTTGGTGCCTTCATAGATCATGTTGATGCGGTTGTCGCGCACGAACTGCTCCATGCCCCATTCCTTGATGAAGCCGTGGCCGCCAAAGACCTGCATGCAGGCGTTGGTGGCGATGTGGCCGTTGTCGGTCAAAAAGGCTTTGACGATCGGCGTCAGCAGCGCCACGACTTCACCCGATTCCTTGCGGACCTTTTCATCGGGATGGTTCAGTTCCTTGTCGAGCAGCAGCGTGCAGTAGATCGCCAATGCACGACCGCCTTCGGCATACGCCTTGGCCGTCAGCAGCATCTTGCGCACGTCCGGGTGCACGATGATCGGATCGGCCGGCTTGTCCTTGGCTTTCACGCCCGACAGCGAGCGCATCTGCAAGCGGTCCTTGGCGTAAGCCAGCGCATTTTGATAAGCCACTTCGGTGAGGCCCAGCGACTGGTTGCCCACACCCAGTCGCGCCGCGTTCATCATCACGAACATCGCAGCCAGCCCTTTGTTGGGTGCGCCGACCATCGTGCCGACCGCATTTTCCAGCACCATCTGGCAGGTCGAATTGCCGTGGATGCCCATCTTGTGCTCGAGCCCGCCGCAATAGATGCCATTGCGCGAACCGATGGAGCCGTCGGCATTGATGTTGAATTTCGGCACGGCAAACAGGCTGATGCCCTTGCTGCCCTGCGGTGCGTCCGGCAGGCGCGCGAGCACCAGGTGCACGATGTTGCTGGTCATGTCGTGTTCGCCGGCGCTGATGAATATCTTGTTGCCGGTGAGTTTGTAACTGCCGTCGGCCTGTGGCTCGGCCTTGGTGCGCAGCAGGCCGAGGTCGGTGCCGCAATGCGGCTCGGTCAGGCACATGGTGCCAGTCCATTCGCCACTGGTCAGCTTCGGCAGATAAAGCTTTTTCTGCTCGTCGGTACCGTGCGCGTGCAGCGCCTCATACGCGCCGTGCGACAGGCCCGGGTACATCGTCCAGGCCTGGTTGGCCGAGTTCATCATTTCGTA
>JANNKV010000322.1:0-9553 GCA_031396485.1 Polaromonas sp.
CCCCTGCGGGACGAAGCCGATCCCCGCACGGGCGCGTTCGTAAGGCGTGGCCTTGTCGATCCGGGCGCCATTGAATTCGATTGTTCCGGTGCGGATCGGCACCAGCCCCATCAGCGATTTGAGCAGCGTCGTCTTGCCGACGCCGTTGCGTCCCAGCAGCACCGTCACCTTGCCTTCCTGCGCCTGCAGGCTCACGTCCCGCAGGATGTGCGAGCCGCCGTAATACTGGTTGACGTTTTTGACGATCAGCATGGATTGCCCTTACCGGCCCAGATAGACCTCGATCACCCGCTCGTCGTTCTGCACCTCGTCGAGCGTTCCCTGCGCGAGCACCGAGCCCTCCGACAGGACGGTGACGATCTCGGAAATCTCGCGGATGAAGCTCATGTCGTGCTCCACCACCATCAGCGAATGCCTGCCCTTGAGCGTAAGAAAGAGTTCGGCCGTGCGCGCGGTCTCTTCGTCTGTCATGCCGGCCACCGGTTCGTCCAGCAGCAGCAGCTTGGGGTCCTGCATCAGCAGCATGCCGATCTCCAGCCACTGCTTCTGGCCGTGGCTCAGGTTGCCGGCAAGCCGCAGCACGCTGTCTTCCAGATGGATGGTGTGCAGCACCTCGGCCAGCCGGTCGCTTTGCATTGAGTCGAGTGCGAAGAACATCGACGACTTGACACCCTTGTTGGTCTTCAGGGCCAGCTCGAGGTTTTCAAACACGGTCAGTTGCTCGAACACTGTGGGTTTCTGGAACTTGCGGCCGATGCCCAGTTGCGCGATCTGCGGCTCGGTGTGTCGCAGCAGATCAATCGTGCTGCCGAAGAAAACCGTGCCTTCGTCGGGCCGCGTCTTGCCGGTGATGATGTCCATCATTGTGGTCTTGCCGGCGCCGTTGGGGCCGATGATGCAGCGCAGCTCCCCCGGTGCAATGTCGAGCGACAGTTTGTTGATCGCCTTGAAGCCGTCGAAGCTGACACTCACGTCTTCGAGGTACAGGATGCGGCCGTGTGTCACGTCCACTTCGCCGGGTGTGACGATGCGGCCCGTGCTGGCGTCACGCCCACCCGAGGCGGTATTGAACTGACCCGGCGCTGCGAGATGCCTTGCGACGCGCACTGCGCCTTCTTCCATCAGGTCGGGTGTCATCGCTGGTTCCCCCTGAGCTTCTTCACAAGGCCCACGACGCCATGGGGCAAAAAGAGCGTGACTGCAATGAACAGCATGCCGAGAAAGTACAGCCAGTATTCGGGGTAAGCCACGGTCAGCCAGCTTTTGGCACCGTTGACGATGAATGCCCCGACGATGGGGCCGATCAGCGTCGCTCGCCCGCCGACGGCGGCCCAGATCGCCATTTCGATCGAGTTGGCCGGGCTCATTTCGCTCGGGTTGATGATGCCGACCTGCGGCACATACAGCGCGCCGGCAATGCCGCACATCACGGCCGAAATCGTCCAGATCGTGAGCTTGTAGCCGAGTGGTGAATAGCCCGAAAACATCACCCGCGTCTCGGCGTCGCGTATCGCCTGCAGCACGCGGCCGAACTTGCTTCCTACCAGCCATTTGGCGAACAGGAAGAAGCCGAGCAGCAGCAGCCCGGTTGTGACGAAAAGCACCATGCGCATGTTTGACGTGGCAATTGGCAGGTCGGCGATGCGCTTGAAGTCGGTGAAACCGTTGTTGCCGCCGAAGCCGGTTTCATTGCGAAAGAACAGCAGCATGGCGGCAAACGTCATCGCCTGCGTGATGATGGAAAAATACACGCCCTTGATGCGCGAGCGGAAAGCGAAGTAGCCAAAGACGAAGGCCACGACACCGGGCACCACAACGATCAGGATCAGCGTGGCAATGAAGCTGTCACTGAAGGTCCAGTGCCACGGCAGCGTCTTCCAGTCGAGGAAGACCATGAAGTCGGGCAGTGCGCTTTTGTAGTTGCCCTCCAGCCCGATCTGGCGCATCAGATACATGCCCATTACATAGCCGCCGAGGGCAAAGAAAAGCCCGTGACCCAGCGACAAAATACCGGTGTAGCCCCAGATCAGATCAATGGCGAGGGCTGCGATGGCGTAGCACATGATCTTGCCCAGCAGCGCGACGGCGTAGGTGCTCATGTGGAATGGGTTGTCGGGTGGCACCAGCAAATTAAGCACGGGCGCAAGCGCGCAGACCAGCAGTAGCGCCACGATGAAGGCGCTCCAGCCGGTGCGGGTGAGTAGCGGCCCTTTCGTCGGGAGTAAGACGAGCGTGTTGGGCGGGTTCATATTCATGCTTCTACTGACCTTCCCTTGACGGCAAAAATACCCTGTGGCCGCTTCTGGATAAAGATGATGATCAGCACCAGCACCGCTATTTTTGCCAGCACGGCGCCGGTCCAGCCTTCAAGGAATTTGTTCAGAATGCCGAGCCCGAGTGCGGCATAAACGGTGCCAGCCAGTTGGCCCACGCCGCCCAGCACTACCACCATGAAGGCATCCACGATGTAGCCCTGGCCCAAGTCAGGACCGACGTTACCGACTTGGCTCAGCGCGCAGCCGGCGAGTCCCGCGATGCCTGAACCCAGCGCAAACGCATAGGTATCCACGCGGGCCGTGTTGACGCCCATGCACGCTGCAATCGGGCGGTTCTGCGTGACACCGCGCACGAACAGACCCAGCCGCGTGCGGCTGATGAGCCAGGCCATGCCCAGCAGCACCGCAATCGCAAAACCGATGATCACCAGGCGGTTGTACGGCAGCGACAGATTGCCCAGCACCTGCACGCCGCCGCTCATCCAGACCGGGTTTTCGACGCCGACGTTTTGCGCGCCGAAGATCGAGCGCACCAGTTGCTGCAGCATCAGGCTGATGCCCCACGTGGCCAGCAGCGTCTCCAGCGGGCGGCCGTACAGGAAGCGGATCACGCCGCGCTCCAGTGCCGCACCCATCAGCGCAGCGGCCAGAAATGCGGCTGACACGGCCGCGAGCAGGTACCAGTCAAAAAGGCCGGGCAGGTATTTCTGGAACAGGCCCTGCACCACATAGGTGGCGTAGGCGCCGATCATCATCAGCTCGCCATGCGCCATGTTGATGACGCCCATGAGGCTGTAGGTGATGGCCAGGCCCAGCGCGACCAGCAACAAGATGCTGCCCAGGCTGATGCCGCTGAAAATGGCGCCCAGCCTGTCGCCCCAGGCCAGTGCGGCGTCGACGCTGGCGAGCGATACCTGCAGTGCGCGTTTGACTTCAGGGTCGGCCTCAAGCGCGATGCGTTCGATCAGCACCGTCTTGCTGATCGGGTTGTTGCTGCCAGCCAGGCGCTTGGCCGCGTCAATGCGTTTGGCCTTGTCGCTGCTGCTGAGCAAAATGCCGGCGCGTACCAGTTCGAGCTGGCTTTTGAGCGCTGGCAAAGTTTCGGCCGCGTAGGCTTTTTCGATCAGCGGCAGACGCGATTCGTCACCGCCGCTGGAGAGCGTCTTGATGGCATTAGCCCGCACGCGCTGGTCTTTTGACAGCAGTTGCAATGTCGCCAGCGCGCTGTCGAGTTCGCCGCGCATCAGGTTGTTGTTGATCACGTCTTCGGCGTCGTCAGGCAGCTTCAATGCGGCGCCGGTGACCGGGTCGGTCCCTTTGTCATCCTTCACGACGAACACTCTCTCGCCAGACGTCTTGACCGCGTCATCCGCCAGCGCCTGGATGAAGGCCGCGGTCTTCTCGTCGGGGTCGGTGGCGGCCTTGTTCAAGGCTTCGATGCGTGAGGCGCTGTCGCCGATCGCCATGGCGCGCGCCTCGGCGGCGGTCAGCGCGTGCGCGTTACCGAAGCCGAGCAGGCCGGCGGCCGCCAGCAGCGCGGCTGAAAAAATCCCGCACCATGAATTCGAAATAGAAATCTTCATAAAAACCTGTTGTCGGCATCGTGCCCACCAAACGCCAGAAGACATGCGCAAGGTGCGTGCCCGAAATCGTGCAAAGCCGGCGAAACACGGCAAGGCGCATGAAAAAGCCGCATCGCGTGCGGCTTTTTCAAAAAAGCACCGGAACCGACGGCCCCGGCGCACGCGTGCGTGCTTTCAGCGAACTGTTGCTGCTTTGCTTCGCGCTTATTTTTTGGCGACGTCGGTGCTCTTTGCCGGCTCGTCAGGCTTCTTGTCGTTGCCTTCGATGTACGGGCTCCATGGCTTGGCTTTCACCGGGCCGGGCGTCTTCCACACCACGTTGAACTGGCCGTCGGCCTTGATCTCACCGATGAAAACCGACTTGTGCAGGTGATGGTTTTTCTCGTCCATCTTCGACGTGATGCCTGACGGTGCCTTGAAGGTCTGGCCGGCCATGGCGGCGATCACTTTGTCGGTGTCGGTGGACTTGGCTTTTTCAACGGCCTGCTTCCACATGTTGATGCCGATGTAGGTGGCTTCCATCGGGTCATTGGTCAGCGGCTTGTCCTTGTGGCCGGCGATGCCCTTGGCCTTGGCGTAGTCGCTCCACTTCTTGATGAACTCGGTGTTGGCCGGGTTCTTGATCGACTGGAAATAGTTCCAGGCGGCCAGGTGACCGACCAGTGGCTTGGTGTCAACGCCGCGCAGTTCTTCCTCGCCGACCGAGAAGGCAACGACTGGAACGTCTTTGGCTTTCAGGCCGGCGTTGCCGAGTTCCTTGTAGAAAGGCACGTTCGAATCGCCGTTGATGGTCGAGACCACGGCGGTTTTGCCGCCGCTTGAGAACTTCTTCACGTCAGCCACGATGGTCTGGTAGTCCGAGTGCCCGAACGGGGTGTATTTTTCGTCGATGTCTTTGTCGGCAACGCCTTTGCTTTTCAGGTAGGCACGCAGGATTTTGTTGGTCGTGCGTGGGTACACATAGTCGGTGCCGAGCAGAACCCAGCGCTTGGCGCCGCCGCCTTCCTTGCTCATCAAATAGTCGACAGCCGGAATGGCTTGCTGGTTAGGCGCAGCGCCGGTGTAGAACACGTTCTTCGACAGCTCCTCGCCTTCGTATTGAACCGGGTAGAACAGCAGGCCGTTCATTTCTTCAACCACCGGCAGCACCGACTTGCGCGACACGGAGGTCCAGCAGCCGAAGATGACCGATACCTTGTCTTGGCGGAGCAGCTGCTTGGTCTTTTCGGCGAACAGCGGCCAATTGGACGCCGGGTCAACGATGACGGGTTCGAGCTTTTTGCCCATCACGCCGCCCTTGGCGTTGATCTCGTCGATCGCCATCAGCACGGTGTCTTTCAGCACCGTCTCAGAGATCGCCATGGTGCCCGACAGGCTGTGCAAAATGCCGACCTTGATGGTGCCACCCGATTGCGCGACGGCCGTGCCGGCAAAACCCAGTCCCAATGCAATGCTGGCGGCAAGCGCCTTTAATGTCCCTCGACGAATCATGATGTATCTCCAAAACGATGGTTGGTGGTTCGATCCAATGTGAATCAAACGAAGCTGTTGCAAGGGCCGTGCCTGACAGCTGGAGCCGGTTTTGGCCTACAGACAGCGCCGTGGCACGCCAAATCGGTGCATGGCAGCAGGACCTACTCCGTTCAAGTCGTGGTGGCGTCTGCCACGGGGTGTGCGCCAATGCGGTGCGCGCCCCCAGCAATGCACCGGTAAAGAGCGATGAGAAACTCGACGGGCGATGGCCCGATCTCCATCCATCTGCCATCGACGATCTGCTGGCCGAAGTGATAATTACGTCGTGAACGCCATCAAACCCCCGCTGTGCCAACCCCCTGCTGCATGGGTGAGGGTGGCCGCGTGGCTGGGTCTGCTCGCCGTGTTTTTGGCGCTGGTGGCGCCGGCCGCCCTGCTGGCTGAAGACGTGCGGACTGGCAAACTGGGCGGGCTTTGCAGCGGGCAGTCTCGCGCAGCGACTGATCCGGCATCAAGCGGGGAGGCCGTGCTTCAGGCGGGGTCGCACTGCGACTGGTGTTCTTCGGTGGGTCTGGCGCCACCGCCTTTGCTGGCGTTGGCCCTGCTGTCGATGGCGCCGGTCCCGCGCATCGCCTTGCGCGATTTTCCAGCCGATCTGGCCGCGTCCGTTACCGGGCTGCCGTTCAGCCGCGGCCCGCCCTTGGTTTGAACTGGACTGTCGGCTGGCCCCCTGGCCCGGCCAGTCGCGTGCCGACCTGTATGTCGGGCCGCTTTTCACCGTTCAATTCAACGTGATGGATTCACCATGAAAAATTCAAATGCTATTAAAACAATAGCTGCTTGCGCAGGTTTCTTCTGGGCTACAGCCTCTTTTTCTAATGTTTCTACCGAGAAAAAGAGCGCTGCGTCGCCCCTTGCCGGGGCCGTGCCTGGCGCCGGGCTAAAGCTCGTCGCTGCCGCAGACGATTCTGTGAAGGTCACTGGCGGCTGGGTTCGCAGCACCGTTCCTGGTCAAAAGGGCAGCGGCGCGTTCATGAAAATCACCGCGAAAGACGGTGCGCGACTGACTGGCGTTTCATCACCGGTGGCCGGCGTGGCCGAGGTGCACGAAATGAAGATGGAAGGCGACGTGATGAAGATGCGGGCTGTGCCGGTGCTGGATATCCCGGCGGGCGGCACGGTAGAACTCAAATCCGGTGGCTATCACCTGATGCTGATGGATCTGAAGCAGGCGCTGTCGGTTGGCAGCACCGTGCCGGTCACGCTGGTGTTCAGGGACAGCAAGGGCGCCGAAAGCCGTGTGGAGCTGAAACTGCCGGTTGCGGCAGCGGCGCCCGCTACAAGCGCCGCCACCACCGGCATGCCCGGCATGACCGGGAAAGAAGGCGTCAAAGCCCGTGCGCATTGATTTGCAGCCGACGATTCCTGAGTCCGACAGGCTTTTAGGATTTTGAGGGGCGGAGTTTGCCGCCCAGACGGCGGTAAACCGTCGCGCGGCTGACGCCCAGCGCCCGCGCGGCTTTCATGACGTTTCCGTGGGCGTCATTGACGGCCTGGCGAATCAGCGCTGTCTCCAGGTCTTTCAGCGGCAGTGCGGGTGCTGCTGCCGACTTGCCCGTGGCGTTCGCCGCAGCGCTGGAACCCGGCCCGGCAGCCAGTGCATGCAGGCGCAGGCCCGACCACAGCGGCGCTTCGATGCTTTGCGGATAACCCATCGCGTTGCCTTTGGCGGCATCGAACAGCATGTCCGAAGGCATGGCAAAAATGTCGCTGCAGTGCAGCGTCGCGGTACTGCCGACCTGCAGCCCGGGAACCATCTGCCTTGCCGCCTGGTTGGCACCAGTCACGTAGCCGTCGCGGTCGATGCAGAGCAGTCCGTCGGCCTCTTCGCCCAGGCTCTGGCTGGACCAGTTCAGCCGCACCAGCAAATCGTTCGGCTTGCGCGGCATCAGCGCGTTTTCTATCATGCGGGCCGATTGCATCAGCAGGTGCTTGAGCTCGGGCCGCTCGACCGCGTCGATGCCGGTCACATCCAGCATGCCGACGCAGCGGCCGTCAGGCCCGAACAGCGGCACGCCGGCGCAGCTGTAGGCGCTGTTGGCGTTGAAGAAGTGTTCGCCGCGGTGCAGCCAGACCGGCTGCAGCTCTCTGAGCGCCGCGCCGATGGCGGTGGTGCCGACACTGCGCTCCGACAAATCCGTGCCGATGCGCGTGATCAGCTCGGCGCGACGGTCGCGCCGGTCGATCGGGCCGCTCACGTCCACTACCACGCCATCTGAATTGGTAAGAATCGCAAAATAACGTGTACTGGCAATCGCTTCACCCAGCTTTTCAAGCGTCGGACGGGCCGCTTCGAGCAATGTGTGATTGCCCTCTTCGGTGCGGCGCATGACCTGCGGCGCAATCACGTCAAAGCTCACATGATGCTCCGGCTTTTTACCGCTCGCCAGGCAGCGCCGCCAGGAGCGCTCGATCCACGAAGAGGCGAGCACGCCGGAGCCGCTCAGGCCTTCGTACAGCACGGCTTGACGCGCCTGCGCAATCTGGCTGAGGCGTTTTTCTGCAGGCGGAGAGACTATGGAGAGCATTGATGAGTGAGCCGGACGCCGCCGCCGCAGGGATGTGCGGAAAGGCTGGCGGGTGACTGTTCCATTTTGAGAATTTTGCCAGTCTTTGGCAAGCCGTCGAGGGTTTAACCTAGGGTGGCAGAAGGTGGCGGCTTTCAACAATGCAAGACGCAACGCAAGATGGCCTGCCATCCGCAGCAACAGCCACCGGCTGAAATTCAAGAAATCCACCCGTCCACAGGAGACTCAAGCCATGCAGGTTCAACTCAAGGTCAACGGAAAAACTTCCACCGTTGAGACGCCGCCCAATACCCTGCTGGTGCAGGTTCTGCGCGAGCGGCTGCTGCTCACCGGCACCCACGTCGGCTGCGACACTGCCCAGTGCGGCGCGTGCACCGTCATCATGAATGGCCGGGCCGTCAAATCGTGCAACATTCTGGCGGCGCAGGCCGACGGCAGCGAAATCACCACCATCGAGGGCCTGGCTGCTGCGGACGGCACCATGCACCCGATGCAGGCGGCCTTCAAGGAATGCCACGGCCTGCAATGCGGCTTCTGCACCACCGGCATGGTGATGAGCGCGGTTGACCTGTGCAAGCACCACCCCAAAGCCAGCGAAACGGAAATTCGGGAGCTGCTCGAAGGCAATATCTGCCGCTGCACCGGCTACCAGAACATTGTCAAAGCCGTTCAGCAGGGCGCTGCGGCCATGGCGGCATAAGCTTCACACGCGGCGCGCTGGTACTTCAACAAATTTTCAGGAGCAATCAAATGGGTGCATCCGACTTCGTCAACCTTCCCAACATCGGCGCCTCGATTCGCCGCAAGGAAGACTACCGCTTTCTGACCGGTGGCGGGCAGTACACCGATGACATCACGCTGGCCAACCAGAGCTATGCCGTGTTCGTGCGTTCCCCGCATGCGCACGCCAATATCAACAGCATCAATCTGGACGCGGCAAAAAAAGCCCCTGGCGTACTCGATATTTTTGTCGGCGCAGACGTGGCAGCCGACAAGATCAACGGTCTGCCGTGCGGCTGGCTGATCACCAGCACCGACGGCACGCCGATGAAGGAGCCGCCGCACCCGATCCTGGCGCAGGGCAAGGTGCGCTACGTGGGTGACCACGTGGCCATGGTGGTGGCCGAAACGCTGGAGCAGGCCAAGAACGCCGCCGAGCTGGTCGAGGTGGATTACGACGTGCTGAGCGCCGTGGTGAAGGTCACCGATGCTGTGAAGGCCACCGCGCTGCACGACGCCGCGCCCGACAACCATTGCTACAAGTGGGCAATTGGTGACAAAGGACAGGTCGATGCGGCGTTTGCCAATGCTGCGCATGTCACCAAACTCGATTTGACCAACAACCGGCTGGTGCCCAACGCGATGGAGCCGCGCGCGGCGATTGGTTCCTACAACCGGGCCAACGACGACTACACGCTGTATGTCTCGAACCAGAACCCGCACGTCGAGCGCCTCTTGATGACGGCCTTCGTGATGGGCCTGCCTGAGCACAAGGTGCGCGTGATTGCGCCTGATGTCGGTGGCGGTTTCGGCTCCAAGATTTACCTGTACGCCGAGGACGTGTGCCTGACCTGGGCCTCAAAAAAGCTCAATCGCAACATCAAGTGGACGGCAGACCGCAGCGAAGCTTTTT
>JANNKV010000355.1:0-1655 GCA_031396485.1 Polaromonas sp.
GTATTTGAAAGACCAGGGTTTCAGTGCGCTGGCGCTGTTTGGCGAGCTGGAACAGCGCGAGCGTGACCAGGTGCTGGTGCAGTTTTCAAACCGCAGCTGCTCGGTGCTGGTGGCGACCGATGTGGCGGCGCGCGGGCTGGATATTTCGCAGCTCGAAATGGTGATCAATGTCGATGTGACGCCCGATTCCGAAATCCACATTCACCGCATCGGCCGCACCGGCCGCGCCGACGAAGAAGGCTGGGCCATCAGCCTGGCCAGCATGGACGAGATGGGCTACGTTGGCAAGATCGAGCAGCTGCAAAAAGCCGAGTCCGAATGGCACAAATTGGCCGAACTCACACCGGCTAGCCAAGACCCGCTGCTGCCGCCCATGGTCACGCTGCAAATCGTCGGTGGCCGCAAGGAAAAAATCCGCGCGGGCGACGTGCTGGGCGCGCTCACCGGGGGCGATGGCGGTGTTCCTGCTTTCACCCGCGAGCAGGTCGGCAAGATCAACGTCAACGAGTTTTCGACTTACGTGGCGATTGACCGGGCTCTGGCCAGCCAGGCGCAGCAAAAGCTCAGCGCTGGGGGCGTGAAAGGCAAAAGCGTCAAGGTGCGGTTTATGGATGAGGCGGGCTGAGCCGGCCCTGTATTTTCCTCATGTTGTCTTTCATGCTTCAGACACAGGAGTCGTCATGAAATTGCATTTCCGTCGCTGGTTGGCGTCCGTTGCGGCAAGTTGCGCGCTGGTCGCCGTTGTGTGGGTGCCAACAGTCCGCGCGCAGACCGGTACGCCGGATCCCAAAGCACGCTATGACCGCGAAATCGCCCGTTGCAACCGGTCGGGTTTGCCGGCTCCGGCGCGCGAATCCTGCATCCGGCAGGCCGGGCTGGCGTTTGACAAGGCGACAGGCGGCATCACCGGTACCCGGGAAACGACTTCGCCTGACGGCCGCGCCACCGTGATGGAGCCTTCGACCGGAACGGCCGGCTCGGCGGGTTCCCGGGCGCGGGCCGCAACCCCGTCGGCCCCGCTCAGTACCACGCCCGATGGGCGGGCGACCGTGGTGAACCCGTCTGCGCCATGATGCTGGGCGGCGCGACGGTAGTCTCCAATAATGCTAATTTCGGGTCAAATTGGCCTGTAGCCCAGACAATACCTGCGCAAGCAGCTATTTAATTGATAGCAACTACCAAGCTGGAGACGCTGTGACGGGATTCATTGGCAAGCCACGCGACATGGCGGTGGTGATCGGCGCCGGCGGCGGGCTTGGTGCCGCGCTGCTGGCCGCTTTGCTGCAGAGCGGCGCGTACGGCAAGGTGCTGGGCCTGGGCCGCAGCGCCGGGGTTCAGCTCGATTACCTGGACGACGGCAGCATCGCCCGGGCGGCGGAGCAGGTTGCGCAGGCGGGCGCCGAATCGGCCTGCGAGCTGCGCCTGCTGGTCGTCGCCAGCGGCTTTCTGCATGGCGAGGCGGGTCAGCCCGAACGCAGCTGGAGCCACCTCGACGCCGCCTACCTGCAACACGTCTTTGCAATCAACGCGATCGGTCCGGCGCTGGTGATGAAGCATTTTTTGCCGCTGCTGCCCAAGAGCGGGCGCTGCGTGGCGGGCTTCGTGTCGGCCAAAGTCGGCAGCATCGGCGACAACGCGCTGGGCGGCTGGTACGG
>JANNKV010000390.1:0-5659 GCA_031396485.1 Polaromonas sp.
AGAAAACTTTCGATTCAGTGAAGCGTTTGAACACCCACCGCAGGACTTGCTGGCTTCTGCCGGGCAACTGGGGCTGGAAGGGGTGATCGGCAAGCGCGCAGATTCTCCCTACATCTCCGGGCGGTCACGCAGCTGGATCAAACTCAAGACACAGCAGCGGCAGGAGTTTGTCATCGGCGGCTACACAGCACCCAAAGGCGCCCGCTCCGGCCTTGGCGCGCTGATGCTGGGCACACATGACGCTTCAGGCCAGCTCCGTTACGCCGGCAACGTGGGAACCGGGTTCGATGAAAAAACGCTGGCAATGCTGAAGCTGCGGCTGGCAAAGATTCACAGCACCCAAAATCCATTCACCGATGCACCGGCAGAGGCCAGAGGCCAGTGGGTCAGACCCGAGCTGCTCGCCGAAGTCGCGTTTGGCGAATGGACGCGCGCCGGCAGAATTCGCCACGCGGTTTTCAAGGGCCTGCGAGACGACAAGCCAGCCCACCATATCGTGCGCGAAGCGCCGGCAGGCAGTCGAGAAGGCAGTCAAGAAAGCGCCGTCGCCGGAAACCCGACTGGCGAAGATGTGCCTGAACACAAACTATCGAAGCTATCCCGGTTACCCAGGCCTTCCACCGACGACAGGTCAACCGAAGCCCTGCGCTTGCTCGGCAAGCTTCGTATCACGCATCCCGACCGCGTGATCGATCCGTCCAGCGGGTTCACCAAAAAAGACCTGATCGTCCACTACGCCGAGGTCGCATCGCTGATGCTGCCGCATCTGAAATTGAGGCCGACTTCACTGGTCCGCGCACCCGCTGGAATCACGGGCAAGTTGTTTTTCCAGAAGCACGCAGAAGCCGCCTCCATTCCGGGTATCTGGCTGCTGGATCCGGCGTTGGATCCCGGCCACGCACCGCTGCTTGAAATTCCGTCAGCGGCCGCACTTCTGGCGGCAGCCCAGATGAACGTGATCGAGTTTCACACCTGGAACAGTACCACCCGCGCTATTCGCCAACCCGACCGCATGACGTTCGACCTGGACCCCGGTGAAGGTGTGGGCTGGGCCGAGGTGCAGGAAGCCGCGCAGCTGGTGCGAACCATGCTCGACGAACTTCGCCTGACAAGTTTCCTGAAGACCAGTGGCGGCAAGGGTCTGCATGTGGTGGTTCCGCTGAAGCCTGCGTTTGACTTCGATGAGGTGAAGGATTTTTCGCACGCCATCGTTGACCACCTCGCGCGTGTCGTCCCACAGCGTTTCGTCGCCAAAAGCGGCCCCAAAAATAGGGTGGGCAAAATTTTTGTGGACTACCTGCGCAACGGTTTTGGCGCCACCACGGTAGCGGCGTGGTCGGCTCGTGCGCGCGCGGGAATGGGCGTTTCAGTGCCGGTCAGCTGGGGCGAACTCGCCTCACTCACGGGCGGTGCGCACTGGCGCGCGGGCCGTCTGGGCGCGCGTATATCCATCGGCAACAAACCTTGGTCCGGTATTGAGAAGGCTCGAAATTCTTTATCCAGCGCCATGGAACAGCTGGGCTTCAGGATCATGAAGCGGCCCGGCGTAGCAGGGAAGACGTCATGAAGCCCTGCGAAGAAATGAATCTCACGGTTTACCTGCAAACAGAAGGAAGACGCCGCGCTGCAGAACTGGCCGCTGCATCGAATCCTGCCACGGCTGTTTCAAAGCCAGTCCGGCAATCGCAGGCAGAGCTGAACGCGCCGTCGCGACAACCTGAAAGCCTGAGTGAGTTTTTACAATGCATGGGCATCGCGGCCAACGCTGTCTCGCCACCCACGCGCACGAAGCCCCAGGGACCCTCTGCATAACCATGGCGGGACTGTGGCAGTTGAGGGTCCCCAGCGCCAGCTGTAGGTGCACACCGCGAATTACTGCGGCAGACTGGCCGGTCGACCGGCGCAGTTCTATGATCGGATTTCGGTTGTATCCGACCGCCAGGAGACATCATGAAACCCTCTTTGCCTTTACTGCCCCTGTTGCTGGCCATCATTCTTCTCAGTGGCTGCCCTGATTCGAAAATGCCCAAGGTACCACCGCAGGTGCCAGAGCCCAAGGCCGTCTCTGCCGGTTCCACGAACATCGCTCACCTCAACTCGCCTGTCGCCGCAGGGCTGCGCCGGCCAACATGAAAAAGTTGTGCCTGCTCGCGATATCGGTCTGCTTGTCTGCTTGCGCCCTGACAGGCCCGGGCGACGATTTACCCGATAGAAGCGCCGTGGTGGTGGATGGCCAGCTCTATGACATCGGCCGGTTGACCGAAAGCACCTGGACAGCCATTTCACAGCCCGGCGCCAGCACCCCCACCAACGGAGCGGCCCATCGTATCGCCGTCACGCAGGCGATAGAACGGACATCTGGCTGCAAGGTAACCGACAGCGACTATTCGCTTGAAGGCAGGCAACTCAATGCACAGGTTGACTGCGCGAGTCGGCTGAAAAACTAAAAAAAGGGCGGCATGTGATGCCGCCCCTGGTTTGCCGAGCCTCGAGCGCCGGCAACAAACTGGAATGCAGCGCCGCAGTTTTCCGCAGCGCTCGCCACCTCGAACCTGCTCAGCCGCTCAACTGCCTGCTTTCAGCGAATCCCGCAGCGCCTTGATCTGGTCATGGTTACGCTGCGCTCCGTCTGACTGGCGCTGAACCACGCTTCGTACGGACGCCGGAAGATCCTTCTTCAACGCCTTGCGGTAGCTGGCCAATGCAGAGTCTTCGCCTCGCTCGCATTCGTCCATCATGGCCTGGTCGTTGTTGCCCGCCAGGGTGGCGCGGACAGAAACCCAGCCGCGATGCATGGCGCCCATCACGGAACCACCCTCATCCGCTTTCCCGCCCAACTGGGCGATAAGCGCCTGTAATTCCATACCGGCATCTTTGCACGCCTGCTCGTGGCGATGCAGCACGGCCTTCAGGTTTTGCGCCTTGACGTGCTCGGCACATTCCCGGTAGCCGAATTCACCGTCGCGGCAGCTCTCCAGCAAGTCATTGAGTGTGTCGAGGACATCATCGTTGTCCATTTCGCTGCCTGTCGCAGCCAGCGCATCTCCGTTCTCAACCGTATCGACGCCCATCATGGCTGCGTCTGCACCATGGCTCTGCGGGCTGGCACTGATGCGGCTGTCTACGCGGTCCCAGGCTGCGCGGGTGGCACCGCGGGCCTGCGGCCAGCTCAATGTCGAGCTTCCCCGTTTCGCGTCCCAGCCATCGGCGAGCTGGCCTTCGTAGTCATCAAACGAGCCGCTGTAGCCTGTTCGCCCAGTCACGCCCAGGCGATAGGCGGGTGCGTAATCGTCGAACGGGCGGTCAGCTTCGTAATAGCTTTCGCGGTGGTAGTTTTCGCGCCAATACGCTTCTTCTGCCGTGGGGTTGATGGCTTCTGCAGCAGCTTTGCCACCATAGCCACCCGCGACCGCCCCGACAACCGCACCCACCAGAGCGCCTGCCGGACCGGCAACCATGCCCGCGGCGGCGCCCACGCCAGCGCCACCTACTGCAGCGCCGACACCGGTGCCCACCGGGTGGGAGCCCGGTTCTTTGGTGATCGGATCCAGATTCATGCCGTGCTTCGTATCGTGATCTCTAGCCATAAAAAATCCCAGGTTGTGCTTCATTTCAATCAGAAATGGGCAGAAAAAAATAACCGGAGAAAAATCAGTGCCCAGCGCTTGGAAGCCGTACGGCATGGGGTGCCGCAGGTTCTGGGGCAGGTTCATGTCCCTGCTTTGTCTCCGGAACGAAAATGAATGGTGGAACCAATCGAATCACGCTTCGGTCAGGCAAGCACAAACGCCCCTGTAGGAGAAAACGCCACAGCATTTTTATGGTGGAAGTTGCTGGCTTTCTGGCGAAGGCGTGCATTGAGGCGATGGCGCTTGAAGACGCCTGACACCTGGCTTTCGCGTCCAATGCAGCATGTTTTAAGCTGCTAGCCCAGATAGAACATGCGCGAGCAGCTATTAATAACATAGCAACTCAGGTAGCGTCATTCACCGCCTGTGACCGCGGCAGCGCTGAAGTCAAGCGATCGTCAAGCGTCCAGTTCGGGGTAAGCGCGAAAAATCCCGTCTTCGTTGAATGGGATGCGCCGTTCACTGGCCAGATAGGCCGCCACGCGGCGGTGCTGCGCCACACGTTCATGCAGTTTTAAAACCAGCGGCGCCTTTTTCAGGCTGCGCCGGGCTGCTTTCGGAAAGGCATAGCGCAGTCCTTCCACCAGCTGAAACAGCGACAGGTCAGCGTAAGTCAGGCGCCCGCCGACCAGGTGGGCGTCGCCCTTGGGATTTCGCGCCAGCACCGATTCAAACCAGTGCAGAAACTTCGGCAGGCGCTCCCGTCGAAACTCACCGGCACGCTCGACGGCTGCAGGCTTCTGGTCCTCGTAGTAGCGGCCCATGGCAATCGGGTGATGGGTGTCGTGCACTTCGGCCACGATGTCGGCAATCGTCAACTGGATCTGGTGCGTCCAGATGCGCTGCGCTTCGCTTTTGGGGACCAGCCCCAGTCGCGGGCCGAGGTACAGCAGGATGGCGGCGGTCTGCCCGACCACCACCTTGCCATCGACCAGAAAAGGCGGCGCGAATGGCGGTGTAAGTGGAGGCGTAAATGGCGGACGCTGTACCTCCGGGCTGTCGATGAAATGCATCATCGCCTTCACGCCCTGCCCTTTTTTCGCGCTGCGTGCCACGTCAACATAGTCGGCGCCTGCCGCCTCCAGCGCCAGCCGCACGAACTCGCCGCGGCCCTGAATGGTCGGCCAGTAATGAAGCTGGTAGGGGCGGCTCATTCGGCCCCCGCACCGATCTGGCGCAGTGCCTGCTCGAAGACTTCGGGCGGCTGGCCGCCCGAGATCAAATGCCGGTCGTTGATGATGACCGCCGGCACCGAATGAATGCCCTGCCCCAAGTAAAACTGCGCGCGTTCGCGAACCTCATCGGCGTACGCACCAGATGCCAGCACCTCGCGCGCGCGGTCAGCATCCAGCCCTGCTTTACCCGCAACACGGGCCAGCACCTCATGTGATCCGGGGCTTTGGCCGTCGGTGAAATAGGCCTTGAACAGCGCCTCCTTCAACGCCTTTTGCCGGCCGCCGCCTTCCAGCCCCGCCCAATGCAGCAGCCGGTGCGCGTCAAAGGTGTTGTAGATGCGGTGGCGACCGCCGCCGGGCTCGCTGGCGGTACTGAACTTGAATCCGAGCTGCGCGCCGCGCTGGCGAATGTTTTCACGATTGGCATTCGCCTGCTCCGGGGTGATGCCGTATTTTTGCGTGATGTGCTCGGTGATTTCCTGGCCTTCGGCCGGCATGCCCGGATTGAGCTCGAAGGGCTGGAAATGCAACTCGGCCTGCACATCGTCCTTGACGCGCCCAAGCGCTTCATCAAGCGCCCTGAGTCCGATCACGCACCAGGGGCAGGAAACATCAGAGACGAAATCAATTTTGAGATGGGTGGTCATGGGTTCCTTGTTTTGAATCATGCTGTTGGCTCAATCGACCAATCGAGTGGGGCGCAGACGGGATTTCAATGCTGTTGAAGTGCTATTAAATCAATAGCTGCCAGCGCATGACTTAC
Organism: Polaromonas sp.; assembly: GCA_031396485.1. GTDB lineage: Bacteria > Pseudomonadota > Gammaproteobacteria > Burkholderiales > Burkholderiaceae_C > Polaromonas. Next base: position 5,568 of record JANNKV010000390.1, read on the forward strand.
CTTGGCTACAGGCCAAAAACACTTAAAACCCGGCTTGAACGCCTGTGGCGCAGCTTCATCGCAGTCATCACGAACTCCCCGCGCTGGTAGGC
>JANNKV010000364.1:0-13453 GCA_031396485.1 Polaromonas sp.
TGTGGCGGTGCTGCTGGCAGGGCAGCTTCAGACTTGAGACGCGCAGACCGCACATCCAGGTCGCTATTGTTTTGATAGCTGCTCGCGCAGGTATTGCCTGGGCTAGCGGCCTAATTGATTCAAATATTCGGCAAAACCGCCGGTTTTACCGGTTTTTATCGGCTTCTGACGGCGCCCGTGCGAGCCTGGCGCCCGCTGCCGATAATGACGGCATGAACGTATCGCCAGTCCCCCGCACCACTCCAGCTAACACCTCTACCCGCATCGCCAGCGAAACCGCTCGCAAGACCACCGCATGGCGGGGCTGGATGCTGGCCAACGCGGCCCTCGTTTTCATGACCCAGACCATCGCCGCAGACCCGGCAGGTGCGCAAACAGCGGCAGCCCATCCCATTTCCGGCAAGTGGACATGGACCCTGCCGGCCAAGGCCTGCACGGAAACCGTTCAATACCGCACCGACGGCAAGCGGCTTGGCACCAGCGGAGAAGAAGTCACCGAAGCCGAATTCCGGATCACCCCTTTGCCTAGCCTGCTGGGGTTTTATCGCCTTGATGAGATGCTGACGGTTGCCAATGGCAAACCTGATTGCGCAGGTGACCTGCATGTCGCCGGCGATACGGGCAGCACGCGGTTCATCCAGTTCAGTCCCAAAAAAGACCAGCTGATTGTTTGCAAAACCGAATCGCTTCAGGCGTGTTACGGTCCGCTGCGCCGCGTGCCTGGCTAAAGAACTCAAGCGGTGGGTTGTTCGGACTGCAGGCAGGCCAGCAGCCGGCTGTAGTCAACCGGCTTGACCAGGTGGTGGTCAAACCCGGCCCGGCTGGCACGCTGTTTGTCGGTGGCCTGGCCCCAGCCGGTCAGGGCAATCAACACCACATCTTTGCCGCGGGGCTGCTGCCGGATTTCCCGCGCGGCCTCGTAGCCGTCCAGGCCGGGCATGCCGATATCCATCACCACCACGTCCGGCAATGTCGAAGCCGCCGCAGCCACGGCCGCAATACCATCGTAGGCGGTCGTGACGTCAAAACCGTCCATGTCGAGCAGCGCCTCAAGCGTGTCCGCCGCATCGACGTTGTCATCCACCACCAGGATTTTTTTCGGGGACGCCGGTGGGACCGGGCTGGCGCCCATCGAGGCGAACGGCGCCGATTCAATAGCTTCTTTCACCACCACGACAGGCAGCGTCAGTACAAACTCGCTGCCCAGGCCCAGGCCTTCGCTGTTTGCCAGCAGCGTGCCGCCGTGCATCTCGGCAAACTGCCGTGCCAGACTGAGCCCGATGCCCAGGCCGGTCGGCGCCTCACCGACAACCGGGGTCTGCGCAAACAGCTCGAAGATGCGCGCCAGCGATTCTTTCTCCAGGCCGATGCCGTTGTCGCGAACGCTGAAGGTCAGCATCTCGCCGGCCGCGCTGACCCGCAAAACAATATGCCCGCCGGCGGCGGTGTACTTGGCCGCGTTGACCAGCAGATTGGCCACGCTTTGCACCAGGCGGGCGTGGTCGGCATTGAGCAGAGGCACCCCATCGGGCAACTGCACATCGAGCGTGTGATTTTTGGCGCTGACCGAGGAGCTTGAAATCTCCACAGCATGGTTGACCACCGACTGCAAACTGATGGCTTCCTTTTGCAGCACCACCTTGCCGCGGGTGATGCGCGCCACGTCCAGCAGGTCGTCCACCAGCCGTGTGAGGTGCTTGACCTGCCTGCTCACCACCTCCCGCACCTGCGTCACGCGGGCAGAATCCGGATGCACATGGGCCAGGATGCCCATCGCCGTCTGGATAGGCGCCAGCGGGTTGCGCAGTTCGTGCGCGAGCGTCGCCAGAAATTCGTCCTTGCGCTGGTCGGCGTCACGCACCTGGTACTGCCGGTTGCGCGCCCGCATGACCGCGCGGGTCACCGCGATCAGCGCAATCGTTCGCACCGGCCGCTCCAGCAAGGTCACATTGCCAAGCTGCTTGACAGCGCGCTGCACATCGAGAGAGTCGGCTCCGCTGCGCGTCAGCAGCACGATGGGCAGATCAGACCAGGTCGGCTGCGAAGCCACATAGTCCACTAGAGAAGTCATCGCGTGTCCGCGCACGGCCTCCTCGACCAGCAACAAGGCGCCTACGCCTTTCGGAAGTTCCTCAACCACCTGGGCGGCGTCCGGGCACACCACGCTGTCGATGCCTTCGGAGGCAAATACTCTTTGAGCAAGAACGGCGTCTTGCCCGGTGGGCGCACAAATGAGGATCCGCTGCTCCACTAACGCACCCCGGTGCCTGCTGCCAGGCTGGTGTGCTCCAGGTAGACCGGCACGCCCGTGAGGATGCCCCGAAACCCGCGCAAGGCTTCGCCAACCTCGATGCCGCGCTCTGACATTGAAAATTGCCGAATGGTTCTTTCATGCATGCTGGTCCGTTTTTTGAAAACCGACACCGCCTGCTTGACCTCGCCGTCATGCTCGAAATACCGCAGCATCACGATGTTGTCAGCCAGATAGCTCGCGTCCACCGTGGTCGTCATGGCGCCACCCAGCATGCCCTGCTGGACCGCCACCAGAATGGTCACCACGCCGCGCTGCCCCAGGTAGGTGAGCAGCTCATGCAGGTGCGTTGCCAGAAATCGCTCGTCGGGCATCGCATTGAGGTAGCCGTTGATGCTGTCGATCACGACCACTTTGGCGCCGTCGTCGGCGGCCTTGCAAACGGCGGCTGCAAATTCACCGGGCGACAGTTCGGCCGGATCGATCTGCTGAATCGTCAGCAGGCCGCTGTCGTAATGCCGCCGGACGTTCATGCCCAGCCCGTCGGCGCGGTTGAGCAGATTGTTGGCGGCTTCTTCAAACAGGAACATGGCACTGGGCTGCTGCCGGCTCGCCGCGGCAGCGACAAATTGCGTGGCCAGTGAAGACTTGCCGGTACCCGGCGGCCCCGAGATCAGGGTGCTGGTGCCTTCCTCCAGGCCGCCGCCAAGCAGTGCGTCGAGCGCGGCCAGATCGCTGTGCAGCTGCTCGCGCCGCGCAATGACCCGCGATTCGGCAGCCACCAGCCGCGGATACACATGCAGCCCGCCGTGCCGGATGTCGTAGTCATGCATGCCGCCGCGAAACGCACGGCCGCGGTACTTGACGACCCGCACACGGCGCCGCTCGGTACCGTAGTCTTTCACCGACTGCTCCAGCGTGATGACGCCGTGGGCAATGCTGCGCACCTGCAGATCGACGCCAGCGGCGGTGCGGTCGTCCAGCAGCATGACAGTACAGGAACGGCTGGCAAAAAATTGTTTCAGCGCCAGGACCTGTCGGCGGTAGCGCAGCGGGCTGTCGGCCAGCAGCTGGAGTTCTGACAGCGAATCAATCACCACGCGCGTCGGCTTGCGTTCGTCGATCACCGACAAAATCAGTTGCGTGGTCGTGCCCATCTCGACTTCGGACGGATGGAACATGGTGTACTGCGCTTCAGGCTGCAGCAGGTTTTCAGACGGCAGCACCTCATGGATATGAATGCCGTCTATGCGCCAGCCATGCGACTGCGCCACCCCCTCGAGTTCTGCGGCGGTTTCGGCCAGCGTGATGTACACCACGGTTTCGCCGTTGCGGACCCCTTCCACCAGAAACTGCAGGCCGGTGGTGGTTTTGCCGGTGCCGGGCTCGCCTTCGACCAGGTAGATGCGGTCGGGCGTCAGGCCGCCGCCCAGAATGCTGTCCAGCCCCGGAATGCCCGAAGACAAAATATCTGCTTGCTTGAGGTTCTGCATGAAGAAAGGCTCGCCTGCTCTGCAATTGTTCTGCCGCTGCAGCCGCCATCCGGCTGAACCCGCTTTTGTTGGCTGAAGCGGCGGCCCGGCCACGCAGGCCAAAAAATTTACGCTGAATGCTATCAAGCGCCAAAAGCCTTTCCGGGTTTGGCAAGGCTGACACGCCTGTAGGAATTGGCCGCATTTACGCGCGGGACAGGCGCTGTCGGCGAGCCGGGCGCCCGCAGATTCCTGCAACCGGCTAGACCGCCGGCAAGGACACCCATTGACCCGCGACCGAATGCACCGAGATGCGGTCACCGAACACCTGCTCGAGCGCGCGGTGCGTTGCTGCGCTGGCCGCACTGCCCTGATGCTGCAACCGCCCTTGCGCCATGATCACGATTTCGTCAGCCTGCAGCGCAAACGAGATCTCGTGCAGCACGCTGACCACCGTTTTGCCTGACGCGACGAGCAATCGCACCATTTGCAGCCAGTCGGTCTGGTGCGGCGGGTCCAGATTGGCGAGCGGTTCATCCATCAGCAGCACGTCAGCCTCGACGGCCAGCGCGCGCGCCAGCAGCACGCGCTGGCGCTCGCCGCCCGAAAGCTGGCCCAGCGCGCGGCCACGCCAGTCCCAGGCGTGTGTGCTGCGCAGGGCGCGCTCCACCGCCGCACGGTCGGCGTCACTGGGCGACGCCAGCCAATCCTGGTGCGGCAGGCGGCCGAGCATCGCCAGGTCATACACCGTCAAATCGTCCGCCGAACTTTCAGCCAGACCGGTACCGCTTTGCCCGAGCCATGAGACCAGCCGGGCCCGCTCGCGGGGTGGGTAGTCACCGAGCGGCCGTCCGAGCAGTTCAATGCGGCCGGTGTGCGGCAGCAAGCCCGCCAGCACCCGGAGCAGCGTGGACTTGCCCGCACCGTTGGGGCCGACGATGGCCGTCCAGCGACCGCGCGGAAAATTGAAGGAAACATCCCTCAATATCGGATCATTTCCGAGCTTAGCCCAGACAGAATCAGCGCAGGCAGCTATTGAATTAATAGCAAGCGATTTCTCTGCAGGCGTCATTGCGGCGAACCCTTCCCACCGTCAGGGCCGCGTGTCCGGCTGCTGTTGCCATGCAGCAGCACCAGCAGATAGCCACCACCCAGCACCGCCGTCAACACGCCGACCGGCAGTTCCTGCGGCGCGATCAACCAGCGCGCCAGAATGTCGGCGGCCGCCAGCAACACGGCGCCCATCAGGCTGGCCAGCACGATCAGCCAGCGGTGCGTGACTTTCACCACCGAGCGCACCAGGTGCGGCGCGGCCAGGCCCACAAACGCGATCAGGCCGGTCTGCGCCACGGCCGTGCCCGTGGCCAGTGCAATCACCGCCACCAAAGCCAGACGCAGCTGGGGCACCTGCAAGCCCAGGCTCTGCGCCGTGTCCTCGCCCAGCGCCAGGCCATCGAGCAAGGGGGTGAGCGCTGCCGCGGCAAGCAGGCAGACCGCAAACGCGAGCGCCATGATGGCGCAGGCCGTCCAGCCGACAAAGCCGGTGCTGCCCAGCATGAATGACTGCATCACCTGCATGATGTCGGGGCTGAGCAGCAGGATGAGTGAGGTCACTGCCCCCAGCACCACACCCACCACCACCCCGGCCAGCAACAGCCGCAGCGTTTGCTGCACGCCGCTGGCCAGCAGCAGGGTCAGCAGCACGCCCGCCGCAGCGCCGACAAAGGCCGCGCCGGTCAGGCCCATGCGCGCCAGCCAGTGCGTGGCCAGCGGCGACACGCCAAACAGCAGCATCGCAGCGGCCACGCCCAATGAGGCACCCGAGGCGCTACCGAGCAGGTACGGGTCAGCCAGCGGATTGCGAAAAAGACCTTGCGCCACCGCGCCGGCCAGCCCCAGCAAGGCACCGGCCAGGCAGGCACCCACCGTGCGGGGTAGCCGAATTTCACGAATGATTTGCAGCGCCTGCGGGTCGCGCGGCAGATGGATCACGCTTTCAAAACCGGTGCTGCCGACGCTGATGCCGAGCAGCAACAGCGCGGCGGTCGCCAGCAGCAAACTGATCGCCAGCAGCAGTGCCTTGCGGTTTTGACGGTTGATGAGCGCGCTCAACGCGTTTTGCCTTCAAGGCAGCGCACCATCAGCCGGGCCGCTTCGGCCATGCGCGGGCCCGGCCTGACCAATACGTCGCCTTCTTTTTCGTTGAAGCTGCAGATGCGTTGCTCGCGAATCGCGCGGATGCCGGCCCATCCCGGATACGACAGGCTGGACGGTGAGCGGCCGGTGATCATGATGAGGTCGGGGTTGGCGCGCACCACAAACTCGGGGTTGAGCAACGGGAAGGGGCCCAGTGCCGCGGGCACGATGTTTTTCACGCCGAGCCGCGCCAGGGTCTGGCCGATGAACGACGATTCGCCCGCCGCATAGGGGCCACGGCCGATTTCAAAGTACACCCGAGCATCTCGCGCGCCCGGCGACAGCGACTGGGCGGCCGCCAGCACGCCGGCATCGATCTCGCGCCATAACTGCATGGCGGCTGATTCACCGTCGGCCGCATCAGGCAACCCCAACAGCAAGCTCAGTGCCTGCAGCACGCGGCGCACGTCGTCATGGCTTTTGGGCTCCAGCGCCACCACCCTGATGCCCAGCGACTCCAGCCGGCTCGCGGCGCGCGACGACGTGGCCAGCAGCACCACATCGGGCCTGAGCGCGACGATGCCTTCGATGTTCGGATCCAGCCCACCGCCCAGGGACGGCAGGCGCTGCACCGAGGCCGGAAAATTCGAGTAACGATCGACACCCACCAGGCGCTGGCACTGTCCCATCGCGCAGACGCTTTCTGTCAGCGACGGCAGCAGGCTGACGATGCGCTGCGGCGCTTGCACGAAGGTGCTGGTGACGCCGCGCTCGTCGGTGAGCTGCAGCGCGTGGGCCGACCCTAGCAATGCGCAGAAAAATATCGCAATGACTGCCACTGAACGCCTCATTGCTGGCCCTTCAGCGTCAGCGGCAAACCGGCGGCCATGAAGGTGACGCGTTCGCACACCTGCGCCACATCCTGGTTGAGCCGGCCCAGCGTGTCGACGAACTCGCGTGTTGGCTGGCCCATCGGAATGACGCCCAGGCCGATCTCGTTGCTGACGAGTACCACCGGGCCCGGCGAATTTTCAATCGCTATCAAAATAGTAGCTGCTTGCGCAGGTAATTCTTGGGCTAGAGGCTGATTTGACTCTAAATCATCACAGGGAAACAGGTCATTGGTCAACCAGAGCGTCAGGCAATCGACGAGCACCAAAGTCTGTGTATTTCCATGCTGCGTGATCGCCTGGGCCAGCGCCAGCGGCTCCTCGATCGTCAGCATCTCGGGAACGCGCGCAGCCCGGTCTTGCTGGTGGCGGGCGATGCGTTCACGCATCTCGTCATCACCGGCATGCGCGGTGGCAACCAGCACGGCCCGGTGCTGCGGTGACTGCGACAGCCAGGCGCTGGCCAGCTGTTCGGCGCGACGCGACTTGCCGCTTTTCTGGCCACCCAGAATCAGCTCGGAGCGCGCAATCGTCAAACCCTCAGGCATATTGGCTCGCCCAGGTGGTCACGATGCGGTGCAGGTGCTCGACGCCGTCGGTCAGCGCCGCCGGGCCTGGTTGCAGAATGTCGGCCGATTTGACTTCAAAGAGCTGCTGGTTCTTAACGGCGTTGACGCCCTGCCAGCCTTCACGCGCAGCCACTTTTTCGGCCCGAAACTTTTTGCCGCACCACGAGCCGATGATGATGTCGGGGTTGCGCCGCACGATCTCGCCGCCGTCGGCAATGATGCGGTTTTTACCGAGCGATTCGGTGCTGAGTTCGGCAAAGCAGTCGTCGCCGCCGGCGATGCCCAGCAACTCGGAGACCCAGCGAATCGCGCTGATGTGCGGCTCGTCCCATTCCTCGAAAAACACCCGAGGCCGGCGTGGCAGGGCCCTCCCCGCCGCTTCAATGGCCTGCAAGCGCTCCCACATGGCCTGCATCAGCACCAGCCCCTTGTCGACCTGCCCGACCATGGCCGCGACCTGGTACATCATGGAAAAAATCTCGGCCACGCTGCGCTGGTTAAACACGGTGACCTGCACGCCGTGCCGGATCAACGCACTGGCAATGTCGGCCTGCAGGTCGGAAAAACCAAAAACACAGTCGGGCTCCAGCGCCAGAATCTTGTCGATCCTGGCGCTGAGGAAAGCGCTGACTTTCGGCTTTTCTTCACGCGCGCGACGCGGCCGCACCGTGTAGCCCGAGATGCCGACGATGCGCGCTTCTTCGCCGAGCAGGTACAGCCACTCGGTGGTTTCTTCCGTGAGGCAGACGATGCGCTGCGGGCCCAGAGGTGACGTTGATTGCACAGTGGGTTGTCCCGAAAGAATTTCAAACCCCGCGCTTTAGCGCAACGGCGTCCATGTCACGCCCACATACGCGCTGCGCGGCTGCTGGTTGTAGCCATAAACCGTCTGGTACTTTTCGTTGCTCACGTTGTCGACGCGGGCCTTGAGTTCCACAGTCGGGCTGACGCGGTAAGACAAGCTCAAGTCAACGACAGAGTAGGCCGCCAGCGTGGTGTCAACCGCCGTGAAGGTCACCGGATCAGCATACGCGTCAGGCCGTTTGCCACTGTACTGCAGGTCTGCACCCAGTCGCCAGGCGCCCACGGCGTGAGACACCCCGGCAGAGAACAGGGTCTTGGCGCGTCGACTCAGCGGCTGGCCGGTGATCTCATCGATCGGATCCTGCAGCGTCAGACTGCTGCGCAGATCAGTGGCGCCCAGCGATGCCTTGTACGACAGCTCCCAGCCCTTGTTGCGGGCGCGTCCGATGTTGGCGAATGCGAACGTGGTGTTGTCGAAATTGAGTTGGTCCTTCACGCGGGTATCAAAGTAGGCGGCGCGCAAAAACTGGCTGCCCTGCTCGTACTGCAAACCGATTTCCTTGCTGCGCGCCAGTTCAGGGCGCAGGTTGGGGTTACCGAAACCAGGGGCAAAAAGATAACCGAGTGGTGGTGCGTTGAAGGCCGTCGACACGCTCCCGATCAGTTTCAGCTGCTGTGTCAGCGGATAACCATAGCCGGCATAGCCTGTCGTCTGCGCCAAATCGCCGACCTTGTCACGACGCACATTAAGCTGGAGACCACCGCCCACGACTTTTCCTTCAATGCCTGCGAAGACGGCGGTGGCACTGCGCGACATTGCGTACGTAGGGAACGCTGAAGTAGTCGTGGTGTCCACGCTTTGCTTTTGCCTTTCAAGGCCGGCCGTGGCAAGCCAGTCGCCGCCCAACGCTACCGTGTTGACCCAATTAATCACCTTAGCCGTCGTCTTGAAGCCGTCATTGGAGCTACCGCTATCCCGCGTTTCGCTTTTATCAGATTGCTCACTCAAAGTGATGCGGCTGCGCCACCGACCGAAAGTATTGTCAGTAAACAAGGCTGCCTGGCTGAGGCGCGTGGTGGCAGTCTGAATGTCTGACGGTGCGCCGTAGGCGTTGTCGTAGGCCGTGTCGCCGGTTGCTTTGGAGAATCGCACCCCGAATTGGTGATCGGCTGACAGCGTATGAGTGAGTGACAAATTGCCCGAGGTATTCCGGTAGCTGTCAGCATCCGGATTCGCCGAGGGAAACTGGGTCGTGTCGATGGTTGAAAATCCGTCGGTTGAGAACCGCGAAACACCCACGCTGATGGCCGTACTACCCACGCTGCCGCTGAGGTTTGCTGAAAGCTTTCGCGTGGCGCGCGGACCGACTTGCGCGGAAACGCTGGCCGAAGGCTCGCGGCTGCCGGTTTTGGTGAATATCTGGATCACGCCGCCAATGGCGCCCGAGCCATAGATGGCGGACACATTGCCGCGAACGATCTCCACCCGCTCGACGTTTTCCAGCATCACGTGCTCCAGACTCACCGCGCCCGAGGCGTCTTGCTTGTTCTGTGGAACGCCGTCGATCAGGATCAGCGTCTGCAAGGATGCCGCGCCGCGAATAAAGACGCTGGAGACCGAACCGATGCCGCCGTTTTGCGTACGCTGAAGGCCCGCTTCGCGCTGCAGCAGAGTGACCAGATCAGTGGCCTGGGAGCGTTCAATGTCGTCGCGGGTAATGACACTGGTGAAAGGCAGCGCGGACCCGAGAAGCTGGGAATTGCGCGTGGCAGTCACCACGACCGGATTGAGTTGCCCCGATACCCCAGACGATTGCGCCAGCGCGGCCTGGGTGCAGACGAAGGAAAGGACGAGCGAAGGCGCCAGCAGGGCCGGTCGCGCACTAAAGCTATTGTTTTTCATGAAGAACATTCAACAAAGTGCTCTCACCGGCCTCCCCGCCGATGCATGAGCGTTACGAGCCATCTGCCGAAAAAATCGACGCGATGGCTCACCTTGTTGGCCGGTATCCGGGCTGACGGAGCTACCTTCATCGCCTTCCCAAGCGCGTGTTCAAAACGCTCAGTGGCTAGTGATGAAAGCGGAATGGTTTTTTCAACCGTTGGTTAAAAAAGCATTCGTCCGTTTACCGTTGCGGGGGCAGCGCAGGTTAGAACTCTTGGCGCTAGAGAGCGGGGGTTAACCCGTTCAGCCGGCCTTGAATTCCTCCTGCTTCCCGTTGAACTGCGGCGTGTGAACCACACCGCGAGCACCAACGAAATGGATTCTACGCTGCCGGTTCCGCCAAACCCTACAATCTCCCTTGCCATGTCGACCCAAACACAAATCGACCAGATCACCGAGCGCGTTGAGCGCCTGTTGCTGCGTTACGAAGAATTGCAGCGTACCAACGCGCTTCTGAGCGAGCAGGTCAGCGTCTTGATGCATGAGCGCGACTCCCTGCAGTCACGTCTGAGTGCGGCTCGCGCGCGCGTTGATGCCTTGCTGGAACGCCTGCCAGAGAGCGCGCTTCCCAGCGGAAAACCATCTGTGGGAAGCCCGTGATGAAGCAACTTGAAGTCCAGATCATGGGCCAGAGCTATCTGCTCGGGTGCCCCGAAAATGGCGATGCACGCATGCTTGACGCGGTCAACCGCGTCGACATTGCCATGTGCAAGATTCGGGACGCCGGGAAAATAAAGGCGCGTGACCGAATTGCCGTGCTCGCTGCGCTCAATCTGGCCTTTGAGCTTCCCGAGCGCACAGGCGCTGCAGATCTTCCTCACCCCGTACCCGCTTCGGCGGCCAAGGCCGAGCGGCCTTCCACGGGCGGCTCAGCGGAGGAGCCGCAACTCGCCCTACTTCTAAAAAAGCTTGACGCTGCGCTCGGCGTGGACGGACGTCTGCTTTGACCTTTTTCCTCGCTTGGTCTGCAGCAAATACGCTGTGAAGTTTTGCCACAAGGGCCTACAATTCACCCGTCTGCGGTGCGCATTGGGCTTTATATTTCCTTGAACCAATGCTCTTCGAGCACGGGCTTGGTAAATTGTCTGGCAGGTGTGATCGTCTCGCGTTAGACGAACCCGAAACCAGACTGCCCTCGCCCACCTGAACCCCGGTTCAGGATGACGGTCCAGTGGTACTCGCAGACACCCTTTTTTCGCTTTCGATTCTTGCCAATATTGCACGTGTCACAGGTGTGCGCGGTTGCCTGTGCGTAGGCTTGCGTCTTCACAAAAAGAATAATGTGGGCCTCGAACCTTTTCTGATCGCGGAGTTGGCTCTGTTGGGACTTTGCACCGGTTTTCTGGCCGGCTTGCTGGGGCTTGGCGGCGGCATGCTGATGGTGCCCTTTGTGACATTCATCCTCGGGTCGCAGGGTTACCCCGAGCAATACGCCGTAAAAATGGCGGTGGCAACTTCGCTGGCCACGATCTGCTTCACCTCGCTGGCTTCTGTACGTGCCCACCATCGCCGTGGCGCGGTTCGCTGGCCGGTCGTGCGGCTGTTGGCGCCAGGCATTGTGCTTGGCTCACTGCTGGGTGCACAGGTGGCGGTTGCGCTGCCGGCTAAGGTACTCGGCGTTCTTTTTGCTTTCTTCGTGGCCTTCTCCGCGACCCAAATGTTTCTTGATCGCAAGCCCAAGCCCACGCGGACCTTGCCAGGTCGCCTCGGCACCTTCGGGATGGGCGGGGTCATCGGCATGTTGTCTTCGCTTGTGGGTGCAGGCGGAGCTTTCATTTCAGTGCCATTTATGACCTGGTGCAACATCAAGATTCACGACGCTGTCGGCACGTCATCAGCACTAGGCTTTCCGATCGCGCTTGCCGGCACCATCGGCTACATCTGGGCGGGTCAGGACATTCCGCAAATGCCTGCGGGCTCCTTTGGCTACCTTTACCTGCCGGGCCTCGTTGTCATTTCAGCGGCAAGCGTCATGACGGCGCCTCTGGGTGCGCGCACGGCGCACCGGATGGACATACGACCCCTGAAAAAAGTATTTGCCGGTGCGCTTTACATTCTGGCAGCCTACTTCGTACTGCGATAGTTGGCGCAACAAATCGGGCACCGTCGGGTTCGCTGATACGGCCAGTGCAAGAACGTTTGCCGTCCTTGCGGCAAGGTACCAAGGTGGCCGCAAAAATTGCGGCCAATTCGCGCCTTGGGACTTACCCTTGAACAGATTGAAAATGGGATAAAACTTGATCCCCGTCAAGAGATTTTTTGCTAAGACGGAACACGATCCAGCTGTGCTACCTTGCAGTCACGGAAATAAAAAGGTTTCGGGCTATGACAACGTTACCCCCACTGGAGACTACGGAATGAAGTTCAGAATTGCAAAACTCAGGAATGAAGTAGCAACAGCCGCGGCAGCCGTCGCGCTGGGCTTGCTGACATTGGCCGCACCCGCGCAGGCGGCGTGGGAACCAACCAAGCCAGTTGAGTTCGTTGTTCCCGCCGGCACCGGTGGAGGCGCCGACCAGATGGCACGCCTGATCCAGGGCATTGTCATCAAGCACAAGCTGATGAAAGAGCCGCTGATCGTCGTCAACAAATCTGGCGGCGCAGGCGCTGAAGGCTTTCTGGAGATCAAGGGCGCCAAGGGTGATCCGCACAAGATCGTGGTCACGCTGTCGAATCTTTTCACGACGCCGCTGGCAACCGGGGTGCCGTTCAACTGGCGCGACATGACACCCGTTTCGATGATGGCTCTTGATCAGTTCGTGCTGTGGGTCAATGCAGAGTCCCCGCATAAAACGGCGAAAGACTACCTTGCCGCCGTCAAGGCTGCAGGCCCCAGCAAAATGAAAATGGGCGGTACGGGCTCCAAACAGGAAGACCAGATCATCACGGTCGGTATTGAGAAGGCGACCGGTACCAAGTTCATTTATATTCCTTTCAAGGGCGGTGGCGAAGTGGCAGTCCAGCTCGTGGGCAAACATATCGACTCGACCGTGAACAATCCGATTGAAGCGGTCGCCCAATGGCGTGCTGGTCAGTTGCGCGCCTTGTGCGTTTTCGACGAAAAACGCATGCCCTACAAGGCAAAAGTCACTGATACGATGGCATGGGGCGATGTCCCGACATGCAAGGAATCTGGTGTGCCGACCGACTACACCATGCTCCGTGGCGTGTTCATGGCGCCTGGCGTGACAAAGGAACAAACTGACTTTTACGTCAACCTGCTGAAAAAAGTCCGCGATACGCCAGAGTGGAAGGACTACACAGGCCCGCCCAGGTTCTTTCGACGGGGGCGTTCTCAAGCGCTGGAATAAGTCCGCGGGCGAAGGAGGTGAGGTCGGCAATTGCTTCTTCGGTGGTGCTCTTGTCAAAGCCAACCTCTTCTTCCG
>JANNKV010000377.1:0-19547 GCA_031396485.1 Polaromonas sp.
AACATTTGTACCGAACTTAAATTTTGGGCTAATCCGCTTTCAGTGCTGTACCGGATCAATCCACGCGGGTAATGCATTTTTTCCATCACGCCGTTACAAACATCAATGCAGGCAGAGCAGCTGATGCACTCGTACTGCAAGCCATTGCGTATATCAATGCCCGTGGGGCAAACCTGTACACACAGCGTGCAGTCGATGCAGTCGCCGAGTCCTTTGGCATGGTACTCGGCGGGCGTGTCGCTGCGAGGGCGCGAGCCTCTGCCTTCGCCCCGCGCTTCGTCATACGTCACGATCAGCGTGTCGCGGTCAAACATGGCGCTCTGAAAACGTGCGTAAGGGCACATGTACTTGCAGACCTGCTCGCGCATGAAGCCGGCGTTGCCGTAAGTGGCGAAGCCGTAGAACAGTACCCAGAAAGATTCCCAGGGTCCCAATGTAAAACTGGTCACCGCACCTGCCAGCTCCCTGATCGGTGTGAAGTAGCCCACAAAGGTGAAGCCAGTCCACAGGCCGATGGCAATCCATGCCGCCTGCTTGGCGCTCTTGCGCGCGACCTTCTGAAGACTCCACGCAGACTTGTCGAGCCGCATGCGGGCGATCCGGTCGCCTTCGATCTTGCGTTCTACCCACATGAAAATTTCGGTGTACACCGTTTGCGGGCAGGTGTAGCCGCACCACAGGCGGCCTGCAACCGCCGTGAACAGAAACAGCGACAGCGCACTGATCACCAACAGCCCAGTCAGGTAAATCAGGTCTTGCGGGTACAGTACCAGGTTGAAAATATAGAAGCGGCGATCAGCCAGATCAAATAACAACGCTTGCCGGCCATTCAAGCGCAGCCATGGGAAACCGTAGAACACCAGCTGCGTCAGCCACACCATTCCCCAGCGCCAGCGATTGAACCAGCCAGAAACACTGCGTGCATAAATCTTGGTGTCCGACGCGTACAGCGAGGCCACGACCGACGAGTCATTCTCCAGCGCCACGATCGGAATCACTCGCTGGGACGGCGCCACCTTTGGAAGGGAATTCAAGGCCAGCCCGTCCTTTTAGGGCGCTTTGACCGGCAAAGAAATTGGCGCCGCTCCAGAAGACACCGCTGCCGCGCCGCTACCCGACAAACTCAGGACATAAGCCGCCACGACGTGAATCTGCTCGGCGCTCAGTTTGGGCGCCTGCGCCGGCATGACGTTGTTCCTGCCGTTTTTCACGATGTTCGCAATGGCCGCTTCGCCCCAACCGTGCAGCCAGTAGTCGTCGGCCAGGTTCGGCGCACCCAGCGCCTTGTTGCCCTTGCCGTCAACGCCGTGGCAAGCCGCGCAGGCCGCAAACCGCGCCTTGCCGCTGAAGGCCTTGATCTCATTGTGCGGGCTGCCTGACAACGACAAAACATAGTTGGCCAGTTCGCTGATTTCGGGGTCACCGCCGATGGCTGCTCCCATAGGCGGCATCACGCCGATGCGGCCGTTGGTCACCGTCTGCACGATATGGGCGCCCCCGCGCTCGCCGAGCCACGCGGCATTGGCATTGGTCAGGTTGGGGTACGACTTGCTGCCGCGCGCGTCAGAGCCGTGGCATTGGGAACAATTGTTCATGAACAGCCGTTCCCCGATCGCCAGTGCGGCGGGGTTTTTGGCCAGCGCCTCCACCGGCTGCGCCGCAAAGCTCGCGTAGAGAGGGGCAACCTGCTCGCGCAACCGGCTGACATCCTGCTTGTGTTCGCTGTCAGTCGACCATTTCAGCACGCCCGGAAAGCTGCCCAGGCCCGGAAAAATCACCATATAAACCAGTGAAAAAACCACCGTGATGATGAACAGCCACATCCACCAGCGCGGCAGCGGGTTGTTCAGCTCGCGCAGGTCTTCGTCCCAGACGTGACCTGTGGTGTTGTCGTGTTGGCCAGCGGGCTGCGGCCTGACCGTGGCCTTGCCCGCAGCCCACAGCAACCAGCCGCAGGCCAGTATGGAAACCAGACTGATGATCGCCACATAAAGCGGCCAGAAGCCGTTGGTGAAATCACTCATTCAGGCGCTCCTTGTCGGCCAGGAAAGGCAGGCGCGCCGCCTCGTCGAACTGCTCTTTTCTGGCAGGCAGGTAGGCCCACACCAGAATCCCGACAAAACCGATAAACCCGGCAACCGTCACCAGGCTGCGAAGGAGATTGATATCCATGCTGCTGCCCTCCGTTATTTCAATGCAAGGCCGAGGCCCTGCAGATAGGCCACCATCGCGTCCAGCTCGGTCTTGCCCTTGACCTCTGCAGGTGCTGCGGCAATTTCGGCATCCGTGTAGGGAACCCCTACCGCCCGCAAGGCCCGCATGTGCGCCTGAATGGAATCGGCGTCCGCTGGCGTTTTCTCCAGCCAGGGGTACGCCGGCATGATTGACTCGGGTACCAGGTCGCGCGGGCTGATCAGGTGCAGGCGCTGCCATTCGTCGCTGTACTTGCCGCCCACACGGTGCAAATCGGGCCCGGTGCGTTTGCTGCCCCATTGAAACGGATGGTCATAGACGAACTCGCCGGCCACCGAGTAGTGGCCATAGCGCAGGGTTTCGGCCACCAGCGGGCGGATCATCTGCGAGTGGCAGTTGTAGCAGCCCTCGCGCACATAGATGTCGCGGCCGACAATTTTCAGGGGCGAGTCCGGCACGATGCCCTTGATCGGCTGGGTGGTGGACTTCTGGAAGAACAGCGGAACAATTTCAACCAGACCGCCCACAGCCAGAACGCCGAGGATCAGGACGATCAGCAACCAGTTGTTGGTCTCTACTTTTTCGTGTGAGAATGCCATGTAATTTTCTTTCAGGCGTGAGCCAGAGCGACAGGTATGTTGGCTTCAACCGGCTTGCCCGCTTTGGCCGTCATCACCACGTTCCAGGCCATCACCACCATGCCGGTCAGGTACAAAATGCCGCCGAAGAAGCGCACGACATAAAACGGATAGGTCGCCTTCACGCTTTCAACAAAGGTGTAGGTCAGCGAGCCGTCGTCGTTGATGGCGCGCCACATCAGGCCCTGCATCACACCGGCAATCCACATCGCGGCGATGTAGAACACGATGCCAACCGTGGCAACCCAGAAATGAACCTCGATGGCTTTGATGCTGTGCATTTTTTTCTGCCCGAACATGCGCGGGATCAGGTAATACAGCGCGCCCATCGAGATGAATCCGACCCAGCCCAGCGTGCCGCCGTGCACATGGGCGACGTTCCAGTCGGTGTAGTGCGACAGCGCATTGATCGTCTTGATGGACAGCATCGGCCCTTCGAAGGTGGCAATGCCGTAGAAAGACAGCGCCACGATCATGAAACGCAGGATCGGGTCTTCACGCAGTTTGTGCCACGCACCTGACAGGGTCATCACGCCGTTGATCATGCCGCCCCAGCTGGGCGCCAGCAGAATCAGTGAGAACACCACGCCCAGCGATTGCGTCCAGTCAGGCAGTGCCGTGTAGTGCAAATGGTGCGGGCCGGCCCACATATAGGTGAAGATCAGCGCCCAGAAGTGGACGATGGAAAGACGATACGAATACACCGGCCGCTCGGCCTGCTTGGGAATGAAGTAGTAAACGATGCCCAGGAAACCGGCGGTCAGGAAGAAGCCGACCGCGTTATGGCCATACCACCACTGCACCATCGCATCCTGCACACCCGCGTAGGCCGAATAGGACTTCATCCAGCCAGCGGGAACCACGGCCGCATTCACGATATGCAGCAGCGCCACGGCAATGATGAACGAGCCGTAAAACCAGTTAGCCACGTAGATGTGGCGAACCTTGCGGATACCTATCGTTCCAAAAAAGACCACCGCGTAGGCCACCCAGGTCAAGGCGATCAAGATTGCGATGGGCCATTCCAGTTCGGCATACTCTTTGCCGCGCGTGAAGCCCATGGGCAATGAAATGGCGGCGCCTACGATAACCGCCTGCCAGCCCCAGAAATGAAACGCCGCCAGCTTGTCGGAAATGATCCGCACGCCACACGTGCGCTGCACCACGTAGTAGCTGGTGGCAAACAAGGCGCAACCTCCGAACGCAAATATGGCGGCGTTGGTGTGCAGCGGCCGCAAACGGCCAAACGACAGCCACGAGATGCCGAAGTTGAGTTCGGGCCAGGCCATCTGCGCAGCAATGAACACGCCGACCAGCATGCTGACCACGCCCCACACCACTGCCATGACTGAGAATTGACGGACGATCTTGTCGTTGTAGACCGTCGCATGCGAGGCCGACCAACGGGTCTGCGAAAGGTTGACCGAAGTCGCTGGGAGTACGGCACTCATCTAGAAATCCTTGGGTTGACCTGTCTGGCCGTCAGTGTCCCCCGCACCAGCCGAGCACGTATTGATATGGATCAAGCTTGACGGTCGGGCGCAGGCGCGGGCCTGGTTTTGGCTTCAGCACCGTCGAATATCCGCTGGCCTTCGCCCTCCATGTCCTCAAACTGGCCGGCCCAGACCGCCCACGCCAGCACGCCCAGTACCGCAAACGCCAGCAACACCGACAAGGGGATGAGCAAAAACAGCACGTCCATCAGCGAACTTCCGGCATGCGCGGCATGCGCGAAAGGCGCGCAGCGTTCCCAATCACCAGCAAGGAGCTGAACGCCATGCCCAGACCGGCCAGCCACGCCGGCAACCAGCCCGCCAGCGCCAGTGGCACACAGACCGCGTTGTAGGCAGCGGCCCACCACAGGTTCTGCCGCACCACTCGCATGGTGCGTACGGCCTGGGTCAGCATGGCCGGCAGCGTCAGGAGCTGCCCGCCCGGCATCACAAAGTCAGCCTGCGCCTGGGCCAGCGGCACCGCCTTGCCGACTGCCACCGAAACATGGGCGCTGGCCAGCACCGGGCCATCGTTCAGTCCATCGCCGATCATCAACACCTTGCGCCCCTGCTGCTGCAGGGCCTGCAATTGCTGCAGTTTTTCTTGCGGCGTGCAGTCGCCCTGCACGTCGGCGATGCCCACGCGCCCGGCCACACGGCGGGCTGCGGCCGTCTGATCACCCGACAGCATTTTCACGTCGACGCCGGCTGACCTGAATGCCGCCACCGCTGCCACGGCATCGGCGCGAACCACCTCATCAAGCTCAAAGCGGGCGATCCAGCCCGAGTCATCGGCCAGGCACACCTGCAAGGTATCACTGGCGGATGGCGCCATACCGCAGAAACGCGCCGATCCCAGACGCAGACCGCCGGAGCAGCCGGGCACCGGCGACGTGAGAAAAGTGCCCTGCAGGCCCATGCCCGGCACATCGGTGACATCGACCACCGTCGGCGTTGCCGAACCGTCCGAGCCATCGAAAGGCAACTCCCCCGCCGCGGTCACCAGCGCAATAGACACCGGATGCAGCGAATACTGGGCCAGCGCGCGGGCCAGCTGCAGCGCCTGCGCGGTGCTGACGCCAGGGCGCGTGGTGACCGACTGCAGGCCCATGCGGTCTTCGGTCAGCGTGCCGGTCTTGTCGAAAATGACGGTGTCGATCTGCCCCAGCGCCTCTAAAGCCTGCAGGCGCCTGACCAGCAACCCGCGCCGTGCCAGCGCCCCGGCCGATGTCAGCATGGCCGTCGGCGTGGCCAGCGACAAGGCGCACGGACAGGTGACCACCAGCACCGCCACGGCGGCCATCAGGGCGCGGGCTGGATCGGTGCTCCACCAGAAGGCGGCCGCCCCGCCGGCCGCCAGCAAGACAAACCACAGGAACGGCCGCGCAACCCGGTCGGCCAACAGTGCCAGCCGCGGCTTGTCGACAGACGCCCGCTCCATCAGCGCCACGATCTGCGAATAACGTGTGGCCGGGCCGGTTTGATCTACCCGCACCCGAACCGCAGATGACAGGTTGTGGCTGCCTGCCAGGACCGCCTCGCCCGTGGCACGAGCCAGTGGCCGGGATTCACCCGTCAACAGCGCCTCATCGACATGGGTGTCGCCAGAAACAATCTGGCCGTCGGCGGGGAAGGCGTCTCCGGGCAGCACCCGAACCAGATCGCCCGGCACCAGATGGCGCACGGCAACCCGCTCAAAACAGCCGTCGGCCAGTTCACGCTCCACACTGTCGGGCAGCCGCTGCATCAGCTTGCCGAGCGAGCCGGCCGTGCGGTCACGCAGACGCTGCTCCAGCCAGCGGCCGGTGAGCAGAAAGAAAACAAACATCGTCAGCGAGTCAAAGTAAACCTCGTGGCCCCACCAGCCCGAGGGCTCGAAAGTCGCAGCCGTGCTGACGGCGAACGTGATCACGATACCCAGCGCCACCGGCAAATCCATGCTGATACTGCGTTTGCGCAGATCACGCAGCGCGTTGCTGAAGAACGGTGTGCAGGAGAAAAGCACCACTGGCAAGCTCAGCAGCAGGGAGGCCCAGCGCAGCAGCCGTTCAATGTCGGGGGTGATGTCGCCGGGCGCAGCCAGGTAGCCGGGCACCGCGTACATCATGACCTGCATCATGCAAAAACCGGCCACCAGCCAGCGCCACAGCACCAGCCGGCTTTGCTGGCGATCATGTGCGGGGGCCAGGGCGCTGGACGCCGGCGTCAGCACATAGCCCAGCGCCAGCGGCCCTGCCAGCCAGGTGGAAGGCCGAGTCAGTGCGGCAGACCAGACCACGCTGGCACGCCCGCTGGCCGCGCTGACCTGCGTGGCGACCACGCCTGCCAGCCCCAGCAACGAACGCTCGAGCGCCAGCGCGCACGCCGCGCAATGCATGCCCTGCACCATCACCTGCGACTCCCACAGCCCCGCCGCTGCCGACGACGCATCATTGCGCGGCTGGCTGAAAAGACGCCACTCGGCCGGGTCATCGAGAACCGCCAGCCGGTCGGCATCAGAAAGCTTGGCACTGGAGGCAGCCGGCGTGCTGCCGGGCTGGGACGAAAGGAGTGCAGCTTGCATGCTGCCAGACTAGCCGCTGGCCAGTCAGCCGGCCTTGATATGCATCAAAGCTTGCACGATTCGCCCGTTTATAGGTGTTTTTGGCATCCAGCCCAGGTAAATCGTGCGCAAGCAGCTACTAAATTAATAGCAACCACACGCTGCACCCCCGTCGCCGCGTTCAGGCAAACAGGCCCTTGTACTGGTCGCGCAGCAGATTCTTCTGCACCTTGCCCATGGTGTTGCGCGGCAGTTCAAGCGCGACAAAGCACTTCTTCGGAATCTTGAAGTTGGCCAGCTTTGATTTCAGTGCCGCCACGATCTGGTCTGCGGCGATTGTCATACCCGGTTTGGCGATGACGACGGCGACGCCGACCTCGCCAAAGTCTGCATGCGGCACGCCGACCAGCGCGCTCTCAGCCACGCCCGGCAGGTCATTGATGTAGCCCTCGATCTCGGCCGGGTAGACGTTGTAGCCGCCGCTGATGATCAGGTCCTTGCTGCGGCCGACGATGGTGATGTAGCCGTCCTCATCAATCTTGCCGACATCACCGGTCTTGAAAAATCCGTCGGCGGTGAATTCTTCTTTCGTCTTCTCGGGCATGCGCCAGTAACCCTTGAAGACGTTCGGCCCCTTGACCTGAATGCCGCCGATCTCACCGGTCGGCAGCACCCCGCCGCCCTCGTCCTGCACGCGCAGGGTCACGCCGGGCAGTGCAAAGCCGACGGTGCCGCCACGCCGCTCTTTGCTAGGGGCGATGCGGTACGGGTTCGATGTCAGCATGGCCGTTTCGCTCATGCCGTAACGCTCAAGAATCGTGTGGCCGGTGCGATGCTGCCATTCGTTGAAGGTCTCGATCAACAGCGGCGCCGAGCCCGCGACGAAAAGTCGCATGTTTCGGCACACCTCGTGGTTCAGACCCGGCTCGGCCAGCAGGCGCACATACAGCGTCGGCACGCCCATGAAGACGGTGGCTTCGGGCAGTTTTTTCACGACCCGCTGCGGATCAAACTTCGCCATCCAGATCATCTTGCTGCCGTTGATCAGCGCACCATGGAGCGCCACGAAGAGGCCATGCACATGAAAGATCGGCAACGCGTGGATCAGCACGTCGCCCGGCTTCCAGCCCCAATACTCTTTCAGGGTGAGCGCATTGCTCAACATGTTGCCGTGCGACAGCATGGCGCCCTTGCTGCGGCCGGTGGTGCCGCTGGTGTACAAAATGGCGGCCAGGTCGTCTTCTTTGCAGACAGAGATCTCATGCTGGTCGCTGCAGTGCGCAGCGCGCTCCAGCAGCGAACCGGTGCGGTCGTCATCTAGCGTGAACACGTTTTGCGTACCGGCCTTGAAAGCAATCTTGCTGACCCAGCCGAAGTTCCGGCTGCTGCACACGACGACGGCGGGCTCGGCATTTCCGATGAAGTACTCGATCTCGGCGCTCTGGTAGGCGGTGTTGAGCGGCAAAAACACATAGCCGGCCCGCAGCGTGGCCAGGTACAGCATCATGGCTTCGACCGACTTTTCAACCTGCACGGCCACGCGCGCGCCCACAGGAAGTTTCAACGACGCGAGCAGGTTGGCCATCATGGCGGTCGCGCGGTCCAGGTCGCGCCACGAGTAATTCAGGTCGTTGTCGGTTTCCACTGCCACGGCATCCAGGTCAGCAGGAAACGCAGCGCGCAACGCCGCAAAAAGATTATTGTTTTTCATCGCGATCCAATGGGACTACGCTATTAAATCAATAGCTGCTCGCGCAGGCAATACCTGGGCTAGAGCACTAAAACGCTTAAATTTTGAGAACTGCCCAGGTCAGGCAGAAGTTCAATCTGCCGATGATCCGAGCGGTGGCGACACAGCCTCAGTCCAGCTTGGCGCCCGAAGCCTTCACCACCTGCGCCCACTTCTTCACCTCGGCACTGACGAAGGCGCCAAACTGCGCGCCCGACAGGTTGGAGAATTCCGCGCCCTGCGCCGCCCACACTGCCTTGGCTTCGTCGGTACTGCAGGCCTTGCGAATCTCTTCGATCGCGCGGGTTTGCGCCTCTTGCGGCGTGCCCTTCGGTGCCCACACGCCATACCAGGTGGTGACGTTGTAGTCGGGCATGCCCATCTCGGCAGCACTGGGCACGTCGGGGAAAGCCGGGCTGCGTTTGTTACCCGACACCATCAGCGCCTTCACACGGCCGCCCTTGATGTGAGCAGCAGAAGAACCGAGGCCGTCAAACATCATGTCCACCTGACCGCCCACCAGATCGCGCAGCGACGGGCCGGCACCGGTGTAGGGAATGTGTGTGATGAAGGTCTTGCTCTGCTGCTTGAACAGCTCGCCGGCCAGGTGGTGCGAGGTGCCCGTGCCGGCAGACCCGTAGTTGTATTTGCCCGGGTTTTTGCGCACCTGCTCAAGAAAGGCCTTGAAATCAGGCGCCGTGATGTTTTTCGGGTTGACCACCACCACCTGCGGCACGCTGGCCACCAGAATCAGCGGAATCAGGTCTTTCTCAAGGTCGTAGTCGAGCTTGGGATACATGCTGGGCGCAATGGTGTGGTGCACAGCGCCCATGAAAAGCGTGTAGCCATCGGGCTGCGCCCGCGCCGCGAGGCCGGCGCCCAGCGTGCCGCCCGCACCACCCCGGTTATCGATGACGAGTGTCTTGCCGGTCAGGCGCGAAAACTGCGCAGACATCGGCCTGGCAAACGCGTCGGTGCCGCCGCCCGCCGGGAAGGGCACGATCATGTTGACGGGCTTGACGGGCCAGCTTGATTGGGCATGGCTGCCCAGGGAGGCCATGGCCACACCGGCTGCGCCGGCCCGCAGCACGTCGCGTCGTGTTCCCTTGATGGCAAGGCTGAAATTCATTGTTGTCTCCTGTCGTTGTTGAATAAAAAAAACAAAACCTGCTGCACACCCTGCATGGCGGAACGCTGCCGACTGCATCAATGATTCAATGGGTCAATGGGTCAATGGGTCAATGACGGCCCGAAGCATCAACTGTACAAATCTTCAATGCTGCTGGATGCAGGGATTTTCCCATGCGCCAGCATGCCGCGATGCTTGTCCAGCCGCTTGAGGTCGTAAAGATAGTTGACCATCAGGCCGTAGGATTGCCGCAGCCCCTTGGGGGAAGGGTCGCCGCCCCAGTTCAAACGCTCGACGCGCGCACCATTGCCCAGATGAAACCGCGCGACGGCATCGAGCGGCTTGCCGTCATCGACGGCCTGGCCCAGATAGTGCGCGGCACAGCGGAGCAGCCAGTAGCGCAGCAGCGATTTTTCCGTCAGCTCCAGCGCACCTTCGGCGGCGGCGACCAACTGCGCGGCGACCAGCGGCTGCGCTGCCGATGCACCCATGGCCCGGCTGAGCGCAGCGCGCTCTTTCACCGACAGTTTGTCCAGCATGGCCGCCGCATTCCTGCCCAGCCAGCTGCGAAAGCCGGGAATGGGCGACAGCGTGGCGAAGGTCTTCAGGCGCGGGAACTCCTGCTTCAGGGTCTCCACCACGCGCTTGATCAGCGAGTCGCCAAAACTCACGCCGCGCAGGCCTGGCTGCGT
Source organism: Polaromonas sp. (assembly GCA_031396485.1). GTDB lineage: Bacteria > Pseudomonadota > Gammaproteobacteria > Burkholderiales > Burkholderiaceae_C > Polaromonas. Next base: position 10,417 of record JANNKV010000377.1, read on the forward strand.
GTTGCTGATGGAGTAAAAAACGGCGGTGGTCGCCCGGCTGAGATCAGCCGCATCGGCAGATTCGTCCAGCAGCGGCGTGATGCTGCTTGAGATGGCGTCTACCAGCGCGACTTCCACAAAAATCAAAGGCTCGTCGGGCAGGCGCGGATGAAAAAACCCGTAGCAGCGGCGGTCGGAATCGAGCCGGTTTTTCACATCGGCCCAGCTCTTGATGTCGTGCACGGCTTCGTACTTGATCAACTTTTCAATCATCGACGCCGGCGAATCCCAGCTGATGCGGCGCAGCTCCAGAAAGCCCACGTCGAACCAGGTCGAGAACATGTATTCCATCTCGACGTCGAGCGCATGCAGGCGCTTGTCGGCCCGCAGATGCGGCAGCATGTCGGCGCGCAAGTCGACCAGAAACCGGATGCCCTCGGGCAAGGCGCTGAAGCGCTGCAACAGGCGCCGGCGCGGCGACACGGTGGCGCGCCGAAAACGCACCTCGGCCGCAGCTTCATCTGGCGTCCCCAAGGCCGCGGCAAACTGCGCCTGCGCCGCACTGGATTTTCGCGGATCAGCCACAAACTGCTCGCTCATCAGCAGCCACAGATCGTGTCGTTCTGGCGGTGAAGCCGTCTGATACCAAAGCGCAATGGCCTGTCCGCGCCGCCCGCCTTCGATCTCGCTGACCTGCGGATCGACGATGGCACGCAGCTCCTGCAGGGTGCGCCGCAACTCGCGCGGCGACAAGGCTTCGTCTTTTTGCCGCAGCGTGGCGTTCAATCGCTCTTTGGTCGAGCGGCTGGCTGCGGTCAGCGGTGCATTCACGCTGGAGGCCAGTGGCGACGCTGGTGCCGGAGGAGTTGCCGTCAATGACGGCCCAACCGCTCTCATTTCAGGAGCATCTCGCGCAGGTTTTACATGGGCTGAAGGCTTGCCAGTCGTTTTTTTATCAGCCAGCATGCGCGTGCCGCCCAGGTTCAACCATTCGGCAGGATTCATGCGGCCACCTTCGAATGCTGGCTGCGCGCCAGCTCGCGCAGCGCCTCGCGCTGGCGTGTCAGGTGCGTGCGCATGGCGGCTTCGGCACCTTCGCTGTCTCGACTTTTCAAGGCCGCAAAAATGCTCATGTGTTCGGCCAGGCTCTGCGCCAGCCGGCCCGGCGCATGCAACTGCTGCAGGCGCGCCAGTTTCAGAATTTTGCGCAAATCAGTGATCGTTTGCGCCAGCCAGCGGTTGTCGGCCAGCAAAATAATCGATTCGTGAATCACGAAATTGGTGGCGTAGTAATCGTTGATGCGGCCCGCTTTGGCGTGGCCCTGCAGACGCTCGTGCAGCGTGGTCAGCGCGGCCATGTCGGCATCGGTGGCGTGACGTGCCGCTTCATAGGCGCAGCGCCCTTCCAGCAGCGCGATGACGGGGAAGATATCGTCCAGATCTTTCTCCGTGACCTCGCTGACGAAGCAGCCGCGGCGGGGTTCGTGGCGCAGCAAACCTTCTGCGGTGAGAACCTTCAGCGCCTCGCGCAAAGGCGTGCGCGAAATTTCCAGGCTTTCGCACAGCGCACTTTCGTCCAGAAAGCTGCCGGGGGCCAGCTCACCGGCAAATATCTGCTCACGCAGCATGCCAGCGACCTCCTGATGCAGCGAATTCTGGACTAGGCGCATGGCAGAAAATCCTTTCTGGAACTACACATTTAGTTTCTCTTGCGCGCTTGCAAAGCCGACATTGAAATCAATGCCAGCAGAGCAAATTCACGCGTAATTTTCAATAATTATGGGTAATTACGCAAGTTTATTTTCTCTGATTTGGGTAGGGTCCGAGTGAAAACCCTTGGAGCAGCTGTGAGCAGTTTGCACGCCATGTGAGGCGACCGCTCGCTCACGGGCGACGTTTGTCTGGACGGCAAAGTCCCAATCCGTCGAAAGATTGATCTCGTGCAAATTTACATGCTGTTTGATTTTCTATATTTTTAGCATTATAGTAAATACAATGCGAACAAGCACCCAAGTCACTGCGTTAATCGACAATCAGGCTGCGCCCATGCTGGCAGCACTGGGAAGCGAAGTGCGTCTTGGCCTCTTCCGTCAGCTCCTGCGAGCTGGCCATGAGGGGTTAAGCGTCACCGGCTTGCAGCGTATGACGGGCATCCCGCCATCCACGCTGGGGCACCATGTCAGCGCCCTGGTTTCTGTGGGACTGGTATCGCAAGAACGCCAGGGCCGCGAACTCATCTGTCGCGCGGAATATGCCGACATCCGGCGCCTGAGCGCGTTTTTATTGAGTGAGTGTTGTGCCGATGCGCAATGTGCGCCTGCAGAACGGAGTGAAGTCGAGAAAGTTTGACTCTTTTTTTGCGGTCTTTATTTTCTATTTTTTTAGAAAGTTAACTTTATGAAATCCCTGCCTTTAAACCCTTTGACGCGATTTGGACGGTTCCTGTATTCGACCCATCTGGATCGGGTGTGGTTGGCCATCGCTACCTTCCTGTTGGGCATTGCCCTGCTAGACGCAACGCAACTGGCGAAGACCTTTCAGTTTGTGGCGGCAGCCGCTGGAAATACGTTCGGCTTTTTGTTTTTGTCAGTTGGCCTCACGGCCTACGCCAAGGCCAGCGGTGTGGACAACCTGATCTCTCGCGCGTTCAGCGGCCCGCCGTTGTTGGCAGTCGTCCTGGCGGCATTGATGGGTGCGGTCTCGCCGTTTTGCTCGTGCGGGGTAATTCCGGTCATCGTCGCCCTACTGGCAATGGGTGTGCCGCTGGCACCTGTCATGGCTTTCTGGCTGGCTTCGCCCTTGATGGACCCGTCGATGTTTGTGATGACATCCGCCACCTTGGGTCTGGAATTCGCAATAGCGAAAACTGCGGTCGCTGTCAGCATTGGGCTGCTGGGTGGGCTGGGCGCCTGGCTGCTGACCCGTGCCGGCCTGATCACCGATGTGCTCAAACCCGGCGTTGGCAACGGGGGCTGCGCCGCCTCGCGCATTCGCAACCCAAAGACAGTGGTCTGGAAATTCTGGCAAGAGACTGCCCGGATTGAAAGCGCAGTCACAAGCTTTAAAACCAATGCGTCATTTCTTGCGAAATGGCTGTTGTTAGCCTTCGTGCTAGAAAGTCTGATGGTGGCTTATTTGCCAAAGGACCTGATCGCGCGGGTCGCTGGCGGGACCGGCATGTTGCCGGTACTGCTGGCCACGCTGGTTGGCATACCGTCCTACCTGAACGGCTACGCAGCATTGCCGCTGGTAAGCGGCTTGATGAGTCAGGGCCTGTCGCCCGGCGCCAGTATGGCCTTTCTGGTGGCGGGCGGCGTGACCTCGCTACCGGCAGCGATAGCGGTCTGGGCGGTCGCCCGTGGCAGAGTCTTCGCCGCCTACTTGAGCTTTGCGTTTGTCGGTGCGCTGGCAAGCGGCATCGCGTTCGGCCTGTGGAGCCAGTAGCAAAACCCGTTCGCGTGACGCAGGCAGTCGAAGTACTGCCGCCGCCTCTGGGACTCGCTGCGGAGATGAATCAGGTGCTCGATGCGGCCAACTACGCGCCGCCACCTGGATCGCACCGCCTACACAGGCTTCAAACGCTTCTCGCTTGGTTGTTCCGTCTGTAATCCGACTCGGAAGTCAGCCAATACGCTATCACTATGATAGTGTAATACGCATGTATTATCTGGGCTGCGGCCGTTTTGAAGCCCAAATCCAGAGCCAGACACCGGCAGCGATCATCGGCACGCACAGCCATTGGCCCATGCTCATGCCCAGCGCCAGAATGCCGAGGAAGTCGTCCGGCTCGCGGAAGAATTCGGCGATGAAGCGGAAAGTTCCGTAACCCACCAGGAACGCACCCGAAACCTGTCCCATCTTTCGCGGCTTGCGCGCATACAGCCACAGCAGAATAAAGAGCAGCACGCCTTCGAGCAGAAACTGATAGACCTGCGACGGATGTCGCGGCAGCATCGAGCCGCTGTTTTTGAACACCATGCCCCACGGCAAAGCAGGATCACTGAAACGCCCCCACAGTTCGCCATTGATGAAGTTGCCGACACGGCCCGACGCCAGGCCCAGCGGCACGCACGGCGCAATGAAATCCATCACCTGCAGCCACGGCCGCTGGCGCGAACGCGCAAACCACCACTGCGACACCAGCACGCCGATCAGGCCGCCATGAAAGCTCATGCCGCCCTGCCAGACGTAGAAAATTTCCAGCGGATGCGTCGCGTAATAGCCGGGCTTGTAGAAAAGGCAATAACCCAAACGTCCGCCGATGACCACGCCCATCACGCCAAGAAACAGCATGTCTTCAATATCACGGCGCGCCCAGGCGCCTGGTCCGGTGATGGACACAAAGGGCTCGTGCCGCAGGCGGCGCGTCGCCAGAAAAAAGAACAGCCCGAAGGCCGCCAGATAAGTCAGGCCATACCAATGGATGGCCAGCGGGCCGAGCTGGAGCGCGACGGGATTGATTTCGGGATGAATAAGCATGGGGCTATTTTGCATGCAAGCAATTTCAGGGCGCCGACCTGGCTTTGTGCGAGCCGCAATTTCGGATCAGCGTCGGATCAGCGCGCTTCGATAAACGACATGAATCGCCGCAAAGTCGGGCTGGCGCGGGCGCCGCTCCACACCAGGCTGGTCTCGCACCCCGGCAGTGAAGGCGCTTTGCCCCGCCTGACATCGCGGTACACCACCCCTGGCCTTTGAAACTGCCGCACACTTTCCGGCACCCAGGCCACGCCCAGACCGGCCGATACCAGGTTGACGATGGTCTGCATCTGGATGGCCTCCTGCGATACCTGCGGCAAACGGCCTGCCGCGTGATACAGCGAAAAAATAGCGTCGTACAGCGAAGGCACGATGCGCCGCGGAAAGATCACCAACGGCTCAGCCAGAACTTTTGCCAGCGGCAAGGACGCGGCGCTGGCCAGTGCGTGCTGCGCCGGCAGCGCCAGCACCAGCGGCTCGCTGGCGATCAGCAGGCGTTCCAGTCCTTTCGGTGCGAAACCGGGCGAATGCAGCATGAAGCCGGCATCAATCTCGCCGCGCTTGAGCAATTGCAACTGCACGTCGCCGGTGGCTTCGATCAGTTCGAGCTCGACCTTGGGGAATTGCTCCCGAAAAGCACGCACCCATTGCGGCAGCAGGGAAAAACCGACGGTCGAGACGAACGCCAGCCGGAGATGTCCAGCCTGTCCGTCTGCCGTCGCACGGGCCAGCATCGGCAAGGCTCTGGCCCGCGCGAGCACGTCGCGCGCCTCGGGCACCAGCGCAGCACCGACAGACGTGAGCTGGACGCTGCGCTTGGTTCGATCAAAAAGCTTCTGGCCCAGCAGCGATTCAAGCTGCGCGATGGCCTGCGTCAGCGGCGGCTGGGTCATGTTCAGGCGCTGCGCGGCCCGGCCGAAATGCAGCTCCTCGGCCACCGCCAGGAACTGGCGCCATAGCCGCAGTTCGATCAGGGGCAGCTGGCGGGGTGGTTCAGTCGATAAATCCGTCGATAAGGAATAATCATTCATACGCCATACATATTAATGCAGCGCCGATAATAGATTGGAAAGAATCAATCAAAGGGCGGATACTGGCGTCCTCATACCCCACTTCAAATCACTTCGAGACAAGCCCATGGAAACCAAAACCATCATCCTCAACCCGCGCAGCAAGAACATCACCGAAGGCAAGTCACGCGCGCCGAACCGCTCGATGTACTACGCCATGGGCTACGAGGCGGACGACTTCAAGAAGCCGATGATCGGCGTCGCCAACGGCCACAGCACCATCACGCCCTGCAACAGCGGCCTGCAGAAGCTGGCGGATGCAGCCATCAACGCGATCGAGGAAGCCGGCGGCAATGCGCAGGTGTTCGGCACGCCGACGATTTCTGACGGCATGGCGATGGGCACCGAAGGCATGAAGTATTCGCTGGTCAGCCGTGAAGTGATTTCCGACTGCATCGAGACCTGCGTGCAGGGCCAGTGGATGGACGGCGTGCTGGTGATCGGCGGCTGCGACAAGAACATGCCGGGCGGTCTGATGGGCATGCTGCGCGCGAACGTGCCGGCGATTTATGTGTACGGCGGCACGATCCTGCCGGGCTCGTACAAGGGCAAAGACCTGAATATCGTCAGCGTGTTCGAGGCCGTCGGTGAAAACGCCGCCGGCCGCATGAGCGACGAAGACCTGCTGCAGATCGAGCGCCGCGCGATTCCCGGCCCCGGTAGCTGCGGCGGCATGTACACCGCCAACACCATGTCGAGCGCGTTCGAGGCATTGGGCATTTCGCTGCCCTACTCCAGCACCATGGCGAACCCGCACGACGAGAAAATGAACTCGGCGAAAGAGTCGGCCAAGGTGCTGGTCGAGGCGATCAAGAAAGACATCAAGCCGCGCGACATCGTGACGAAAAAAGCGATCGAAAATGCGGTCGCGGTGATCATGGCGACGGGTGGCTCGACCAATGCAGTGCTGCATTTTCTGGCGATTGCGCACACGGCGGGTGTTGAATGGACGATTGATGATTTCGAGCGCATCCGGGTGCGTACTCCCGTGCTGTGCGACCTGAAGCCCTCAGGAAAATACCTGGCCGTTGACCTGCATCGCGCCGGCGGCATTCCGCAGGTCATGAAAACGCTGCTGGCCGCCGGCCTGCTGCATGGCGACTGCCTCACCATCACCGGCCAGACGATTGCCGAGGTGTTGAAAGACGTGCCCGATGCGCCGCGTGCCGACCAGGACGTGATCCGCCCTATCGACAAGCCGATGTACGCGCAGGGCCATCTGGCGATTCTGAAAGGCAATTTGTCACCGGAAGGCTGCGTGGCCAAAATCACCGGCCTGAAAAACCCGGTCATCACCGGGCCGGCGCGTGTGTTCGATGACGAGCAATCGGCGCTCGCCGCCATTCTGGCCGGCAAGATCGTCGCCGGCGACGTGATGGTGCTGCGTTACCTCGGCCCCAAAGGCGGCCCGGGCATGCCCGAAATGCTGGCACCCACCGGCGCGCTGATCGGCGCGGGTCTGGGCGAAAGCGTCGGCCTGATCACCGACGGCCGCTTTTCAGGCGGCACCTGGGGCATGGTGGTTGGCCACGTCGCACCCGAAGCGGCAGCGGGCGGCAACATCGCGTTCATCCACGAAGGCGACTCGATCACGATTGATGCACGCCAGCTGGTTTTGCAATTGAACGTGACGGACGAGGTGCTGGCGCAGCGCAAAGTGGGCTGGAAGGCGCCACTGCCGCGCTACACCCGGGGCGTGCAGGCCAAGTTCGCGTTCAATGCCTCAAGCGCCAGCAAGGGCGCGGTGCTTGACGACTATTGATCGGGGCGTATGAAGACCGCAAGCATGCTATTTAATTGATAGCTGTTTGCGCTTGTTCTTCGCGGGCTAGCGGCCTGTTTCGTTCAAAAAAACAGGCCGCTGGCGGGTTACAGAAGGCAGTCAGCCTGCCGCCGGTTTCAGCAACCTATTTGCGCTTTTTGGGCAGCATGCCCATGGCTACGCGCTGCTTTTCAATACGCTCTTTCTTGCGCAAATCCATCTTGTCCATTTCCTTTTTTTTGGTGTAGCCGGTGCTGTCAGCCCAGGCCCACCACGCCACTGCCAGCGGAAACGGAATCAGCACCACCCACCAACTCCACGCGGCCACGGGTCCTATCTCAAGATACTTCAGCACCAGGCCCACCAGCCCGATAAATAACAAATACATCGCACGCTCCCCGGAATTTTTCAGAACTTTTCAAGAACTTTACAGGTCTTCCCCCTCTGTACAAGTCTCTACGAGGGTCAACCGGCGTCACTACAATCACGTTAAGGGAATGTACCCGAATAGACTGCCTCGAATAAACCAATCATTTCCCATCAAGAGGACCTTTCATGAAACGTATTTCTTCATCGCTCGCTCCCGCACTTTTGTTTGCAATCGCCAGCTTCACCGCTGCCACGCCCGCCATGGCCGATCTGGCGCTGGCCACCGCCAAAAACTGCATGGCCTGCCATGCGGTAGACAAAAAACTGGTGGGCCCGTCGTACAAAGACATCGCTGCCAAATATACGGGCCAGAAAGACGCTACGGAGAAGCTTTCAGCCAAAGTCATCAAGGGCGGTTCTGGCGTCTGGGGACCGATACCAATGCCGGCCAACGCTCAGGTCACACCAGACGAATCCAAGAAATTGGTCGCCTGGATCTTGACGCAGCAGTAATCAAAACGCGGCGTTAATTTGCCGCACCAAGCAAAATCCCGTCTTTCGACGGGCTTTTTTGTTAACGCCAGGTAAATCCCTTAGCGGTCACCGTCACAGATTTTCCGACAGCTGATCCAGAATCGCCGGATTCTCTAACGTCGATGTGTCTTGCGTGATCGCCTCGCCCTTGGCGATGCCTCGCAGCAAACGCCGCATGATCTTGCCGCTGCGGGTTTTTGGCAAATTGTCACCGAAGCGGATGTCTTTCGGCTTGGCGATAGGGCCGATCTGCTTGCCGACCCAGTCGCGCAATTCTTTCGCAATCGCTTTCGCCTCGTCGCCGGTCGGGCGTGAACGTTTCAGCACCACAAAAGCCACGATCGCCTCACCGGTCAAATCGTCGGGCCGCCCGACCACGGCAGCTTCGGCCACCAGCGTGGTGTGCGCCACCAGCGCCGATTCGATTTCCATCGTGCCCATGCGGTGACCCGACACATTCAGCACGTCGTCTATGCGGCCAGTGATGCGGAAATAACCGTTGTCGATGTTGCGCACCGCACCGTCGCCCGCGAGATACATGGCGCCACCCATCTCTTCGGGGAAATAGCTTTTCTTGAAGCGCTCGGGGTCGTTCCAGATGGCGCGGATCATAGACGGCCACGGACGCTTGACGACCAGCAAGCCGCCCGAACCGTTGGGCACATCCTTGCCGGTCTCATCGACAATCGCCGCCATGATGCCGGGCAGCGGCAAGGTACAACTCCCGGGCACCAGCGGCGTGGCGCCGGGCAGCGGCGTGATCATGTGGCCGCCGGACTCGGTTTGCCAGAAGGTGTCGACAATCGGGCAGCGCTCGCCGCCGACGTGTTTGTAGTACCACATCCAGGCTTCGGGGTTGATGGGTTCGCCCACCGTGCCGAGAATGCGCAGGCTGCTCAAATCAGAGCGCGCCGGATGCACTTTTTCGTCGCCCTCGG
>JANNKV010000411.1:0-2789 GCA_031396485.1 Polaromonas sp.
CCGGGTTCTTCAGCATGATCTTGAAGGCTTCGGTGACTTTTTCGGCGGTGGCGCCGCCGCCGACGTCGAGGAAGTTGGCCGGCTCGCCGCCGAAGAGCTTGATGGTGTCCATCGTCGCCATCGCCAGCCCCGCGCCGTTGACGAGGCAGCCGATATTGCCGTCCAGGCTGATGTAGGCCAGGTCGAACTTGCTGGCCTCGACTTCAGCCGGGTCTTCTTCGTCCAGGTCGCGCAGGGCGACGATTTCCGGATGACGGAACAGCGCGTTGGGGTCGAAGTTGAACTTCGCATCCAGTGCCTTGATGTTGCCGTTGCCCTCGAGGATCAGCGGATTGATCTCGACCAGCGACGCGTCGGTTTCCATGTAGAGCTTGTAGAGCTTTTGCAGCACGTCCACAGCCTGCGCGGTGGAGCCAGGCGGCACGGTCATGCCGTCAGCCAGTTCCTTGCCCTGCGCGTCGGTCAGGCCGACAGCCGGGTCGACAAACACCTTGATGATTTTTTCGGGTGTGTCGTGCGCGACTTCCTCGATGTTCATGCCGCCTTCGCTCGACGCCATGAAGGCCACGCGTTGGCTGGCGCGGTCGGTCACGGCGGAGACGTAATATTCTTTCTTGATGTCGGCGCCGTCTTCAATCAGCAGCCGGCACACCTTCTGGCCGTTCGCGTCGGTCTGGTGCGTGATGAGCTGCATGCCCAGGATTTCACCGGCGAGTTTTTTCACTTCATCGATGCTGCGCGCCAGCTTGACGCCGCCGCCTTTGCCGCGTCCGCCCGCATGAATCTGCGCCTTCACAACCCACACCGGGCCGCCAAGCTTTTGTGCTGCTTCGACCGCTTCCTGCACCGTAAAAGCGGGGATACCGCGCGGCACCGGCACACCAAAATTGCGCAAGATGTCCTTGCCCTGGTACTCGTGAATTTTCATGAAAAAACCTTCAGAATTCGGTAAAAAAGGGGGGTGCAGAACATGGGGCGGCAGCATCTGCCCAGTGTCGAATAAGGCCTTCGTTAGCCGGTGTCCGCGTTGTGGAAGCCTGCCCCGGGCAGCAACTTTGAACTGTATCATGCTGCGAAGCGCGAACCTTGTGCCTTACTTACGCCGCAACTTCAACCCGGATTGACCCGCGGGCGGGCCGAACTGTTGTGTGCAGGCGTCGCGCCAAGCCAGCCAGACAGACAGTCCAGAGAGTCCCAGAAAGTTCTTATGCCTAAAGTTTTTATCGACGGAGAAGCCGGCACCACCGGTCTGCAGATTCGGGAGCGGCTGCACCGCATGCCGCAAATCGAGCTGGTCAGCATTGCGCCTGAATTGCGCAAGGACGTGGCTGCCAAACGCGATCTGATGGCGCAGGTCGATCTCGTGATTTTGTGCCTGCACGACGACGCGGCGCGCGAATCCGTCGCCATGATCGACCGTCTTCCCGGTCAAAAGCCCAAGATCATTGACGCGTCAACCGCCCACCGCACGGCCCCGGGCTGGGTGTTTGGGTTCCCCGAGCTGGATGCCGGGCAGACCCAGGCCGTACGCAAGGCCGACCGTGTGGCCAACCCGGGTTGCTACGCCAGCGGCGCGATTGCGCTGCTGCGCCCGCTGGTTGACGCCGGCCTGCTGCCCAAAGATTACCCAGTGACCTTGCCTGCGGTGAGTGGTTACTCTGGTGGCGGGCGCCCAATGATCGAGGCATACGAGGCCAGCGATCCGGCCCGGCGCGCACCGGCCTATGAGCTGTACGCCCTCGGCCTGAACCACAAGCACATCCCGGAAATCATGAAATACGGCGGCCTGACCCGTCGCCCGGTGTTCATGCCGTCGGTCGGCAACTTCCGCGAAGGCATGCTGGTCGAGCTGCCGCTGCACCTCGATTTACTGGCGGGCAAACCGGAACTGGCGGCGCTGCGAAAGGTCTATGCCGACCACTATGCCGGCTCGCCGTGGGTGACCCACGAGCCTGTCACCGAAGACGGCAAGCTCGACCCGCTGGGCGCCAACCACACCAACAAGCTGGAAATTCGCGTCTTCGGCAACGCGGAGTTCCATCAGGCAGTGGTCGTGGCGCGCCTGGACAACCTCGGCAAAGGCGCCAGCGGCGCGGCGGTGCAGAACCTGCAGTTGATGCTGGGTCTGGACTGAGTCGGCGGATTGAGGGGTTTGGCGTCTTTGGCGCAGCGGGACGTCAAAACAGTCGCTTTTGAGCTGTTTCAGGCATCGAATAGGCCTCTAGCCCAGTCAATACCTGCGCGAGCAGCTACTTAATCCATAGCGCAGAGCACGGGTTGCGATGCGAACCAGCATGGGCCGCGGAACCGGCTCAGCCGGGTCGCAGGCGCAGCGCCCCCTCGGGGGGCAGAGAGTTACGCGAAGCGAACGAACGTGGGGGTCGCGTTTCACCGCGGAACTGGCTTAGCCGGGCCGCAGGCGCAGCGCCCCTTCGGGGGCAGAGAGCGACACGAAGTGCGCGAACGTGGTCCCCGTTTTCACCAGCAGGGGCCGCGGAACCGGCTTAGCCGGGCCGCAGGCGCAGCGCCCCCTCGGGGGGCAGAGAGCGACACGAAGTGCGCGAACGTGGGGGTCAATCATCCCGCTCCATCGCCTTCCGGTGGCGTTCCACAAACTCCTGGTACGTGTTGATGCCACGCAGTTGCAGGATGGCATTGCGCACGGCGGCCTCGACCAGCACGGCAATGTTGCGGCCGGCTTCGACCTGAATAATCACCTTGCGTACCGGCACGCCCAGCACGTCCTGCGTCAGCGGCTCGTACGGAATGCGTTCGTACTCGCGCTCCAG
>JANNKV010000165.1:0-20828 GCA_031396485.1 Polaromonas sp.
GTCGGAAAGTCGTAGAGAGTAGGCCATGACGTCATTATGACATCAGGTTGACTGCTAGGTGGGTACTTTCCCCCCGTGTTACAGGACGGGGGGAAGGGGCCGGAGGCAGGGGCGGCGGCGAAGACTTCGCTTTCCGCTCGCGCCCCAGCCTCGGGCACCTGCACCGATGATACGGGGTTGCCAGCGCCCACGCTAGGCCGGTGCACCTGCTTGTAGAGTTCCCGGAAGCCTTTGGCCTGCCGGACCAGCAACGACCACCAAGCACCCTCATGGCCCGCTATGGTGCGGCCTTCAGGCGTGACGAGCTGGCCCCGGCTGAAGTGCCAGCCTTGCCAGCCCTTGCCGGGCAGCTCCATGTAGCGCAGCAGCCGCAGCAGCTTGAAGGCCATGTACGGAATCTGGTGTTTTCCGGAAAGCCAGTTCTGTAAAGTGCGCAGCGAGACATGCAGAAGCTTCGCCGCCTCGGGGTGCGTGAGGCCTTGCTCAGCCAGCAGCCCAGACAGGCGATCGCTATGCGCCATGCGGTCTGCCAAGCACTGGCGCTTGTGCGAGGGCTTACCTTTGATGTTCCACGATGTATATTATGTTAAGTAACATAAACAAAATAGAAAGGAACGCCGGTACTGGACTTCGCTTCAGCTATCCCCACCTTCTGCTGTAGGACCGGGCAGCTTTGTGCCAGATGGCCGGTGCAGCGCTGTCAAACTGAAGGCATGCATATGAACACGGGTGAATTGAATAAAGCTGGCAAGGGCAAATCAGGTCGTGCCTGGATGGCGGCCATTGCGATGGTCCTTTCCAGTGCGGCGGTTTGGGGTCAGGCGCCTGAGTCGGGGCCCATGGATGCGGCGGCCTTGCTGCAGAAAAACGCCGACCTCAAAAGCCAGCTTGCAGGCAGTCCGTTTCGCAGGCCGCTCGTTCTCGAATCTTCCGAGGGTTCAAACACCGTGGACGGCAGTGTCTATGCCGTGCTGGACTCTCCGTTTGCAGACGTCAGCCGCACCTTCAAAAGTCCGGAGCAATGGTGTGAGGTCATGATTCTTCATATCAACACCAAGTATTGCCGGCCTGACGCGGACAGCGCGCCCACCCGGTTCAAGGTCAGCATCGGGAAGAAAATACCGCAACCGCTGGCCGATGCCTTTGGTCTGGATTTTGGCTACGAACTGGCCTCAACCAGCGCGAGCTATTTATCGGTGCTTTTGAGTGCTGCCAAAGGGCCGCTGGGTACCAGCAACTACAAAATCGAGCTTCAGGCGGTTCCTCTGCCTGGCAACCGCACTTTCATGCGTTTGCGTTATGCCTACGGTTATGGTGTGGCAAGCAAAATGGCCATGCAGGGTTATCTGGCCACCATCGGTGCGGGAAAAGTAGGCTTTACCCAGATCAATGATGGCCCGAAAACTGCGTACATTGGCGGCATGCGCGGCGCCGCCGAACGCAACATCATGCGTTACTACCTCGCCATCGAGGCATACCAGTCATCGCTGGCTAAACCTGTTGCGGAGCGCCTGGATTCAAGGCTGAAGCACTGGTTCGACGCCACTGAAGAGTACCCTCGGCAGCTACGTGAGGTGGACAAACCGAGCTATCTGGCGATGAAAAAAGGTGAGCACCAGCGCCAACAGAGCGAGCAGTCGCAAAACTAGCGGGTGTTGCCTTCATCCGCCTGCATGGCCGCTTTTTCGGTGCTAGCGGGATTCGGCTTGAACGGGAATATGGGTGCCAGGTTCGCGAATCGGAATCGCGGGTTCGGCCGGTGGTGGTTCAATCTCCGGCGGCTGGTCCGGGCCCGGCGGGACGTTCAACGGAGGAATTTCCGTCGGAATGTAGGTGCCTGGCGCTGGCTCGGGCACGGAGGGGGTTTGGTTCATCGTGTTGTACCTGAATGGTTTCCAGCGTTCGAGCTGATCGTTTCGTCCGATGGCAGGGTTCCTAACCGGGCTCTGCCTGCAGCTTGAGCTTGTCGCTCTGTGCGGCGCAGTAGTTGACCAGCGCGTCGATTTCCGTTGACTTGTCAAATACCGCATCGACACCAAGCTGTGCACAGCGAAGGCGCATTTCGCTGGTGGCATAGTTGCTAAACACCACCATTTTTTGTTGTCCGTCCCGACGCCTGCACGCTTCGAGGATTCCAAGCCCGCTGCCTTTTCTGAGAAACAGGTCAACGATAGCCAGGTCCCACTGCTCAGCGTGGCTGTTAAGCCATGCCGCGCCCTCCTCCTCGGAGTCCGCTGTACCTATGGCTTCAACAGGCGCCAACTCCTCCAGGGTGCTCACCAGATTTTCAAGAATGGTGTGGTTGTCTTCAACCAGAAATGTTCTCATCTTCATGGTGTTTCTGCTTCGGGGGGTGTGTGGCTCGCCTGGTGTTTTTGTCACAGAAAAGGCGTGATTAAAAAACTTCTCGATAATTTAAAACGGGGGCGTCTCGTCCGTTGACGGAACTACCACCGTGCGCATGTAGGAGAGTGCGCTATCGCTTTTGCAGCAGCTCTCGCCACCCTTCCCGCTCCGGTCTTGCGTTTTCCCGCTGGTGTCCGGCTGCTGCTGGCGGTAAGGGATTTCTTACGTGATCCGGGGCGCCCCCTTACAGGCGGCGTGGGCACAGGGCTACCTCCACTTGTGCTCACCTGGGTTACCGTAAAGCCTTGTTCGATGAATGCGTGACCGGCGTTCGCTTGTCGCATGCCCGCCGTTTCATCGCGGTGGCACTTGCAGCGGTTTTTCTCTTCACCTTTTTTCTAGTCATGAAAAACCAGAAACTCGCCAGCGACGACGCCTATTGCGCCTCCGCGAATGCCGGGGAAAGCCGATCGTTCGACACGCTGTCAAGAATTCTGGTCGCGCTGATGTGCGCAGCAGTCCTTTTTTGCGTACTTTTATTAATTCCCGCCGAAGTCGCTGCGGTAATGGAAGAGTTGCTGGGCTTGTGCGTTGCTGGCCTGGTGGCCGTTTTGGCTTTCATCGTGGTCACGGGGTTGATCAAGCAGTCGGTCGATTGAACCGATGCGTCATGGCGAAAGCGTCAGTGCCCCCTCCTCTCATTTAAGCCCCCCAATCTCTTTTTCTTTCCCAATTCAAGGAATCTCCAATGTCGGCATCCAGGCGCAGGAACAGCAACAGTTTGAAGAATATGGATGCAGCAGCAGACAAGAAAACGCAGTTGGAGGACTTCACCCAGAGCAGCGTCGGCCCCCTGACGACCAATCAGGGGCTGCATATTCCGGACAATCACAATTCACTGAAAGCCGGTTTGCGCGGGCCGACCCTTCTGGAAGACTTCATCCTTCGGGAGAAAATCACTCATTTCGACCATGAGCGAATTCCTGAACGTGCGGTGCATGCACGAGGCTCAGGCGCACATGGTTATTTCAAGGTCTACAAGCCGATGGTGCAATACACCAGCGCCGGTTTTTTGCAGGACCCGTCGGTCGAAACGCCGGTTTTCGTGCGATTCTCGACTGTAGCCGGCTCCCAGGGGTCTGCTGACACCGTCCGCGATGTACGCGGCTTTGCCGTGAAGTTCTACACAAGCGAGGGCAACTACGACCTGGTGGGCAACAATATTCCAGTGTTTTTCATTCAGGACGCGATCAAATTTCCTGACCTCATCCACGCCGTCAAGCCGGAGCCGCACAACGGTATGCCGCAGGCGGCGAGTGCGCACGATACGTTTTGGGACTTTGCGTCCCTCATGCCGGAGTCGACGCATATGCTGATGTGGGCCATGTCAGACCGTGCCGTACCGCGCAGTCTGCGCATGATGGAAGGCTTTGGTATTCACGCGTTTCGCTTTATCAATGCGCGTGGCGACAGCCACTTTGTCAAGTTCCACTGGAAGCCCAAACTTGGCGTGCATGGTCTGGCTTGGGACGAAGCGCAAAAAATTGCGGGCAAAGACAGTGACTTTCACCGGCGCGATTTGTGGGAGGCTATCGACAGCGGTAACTTTCCGGAGTGGGAATTGGGCGTTCAAATCATCGATGCCGGGAAGGAAGCCGAACTGGGATTCGACATTCTGGATTCGACCAAGCTGATTCCCGAGTCGCAGGTGCCGGTGCAAATCATCGGCAAGATGGTGCTGAACCGAAACCCTGATAATTTTTTTGCTGAAACCGAGCAGGTTGCATTTCACCCCGGGCATCTTGTACCGGGCATTGATTTTTCCAACGATCCGCTGCTGCAGGGCCGATTGTTCTCGTACACCGACACGCAGCTCTCGCGCTTGGGCGGCGCCAATTTCCATGAGATTCCAATCAACCGCGGTGTCTGTCCGATGCACAATTTTCAGCGTGATGGCATTCATCGCCAGACCATCAACAAGGGCCGGGTTGCCTATGAGCCCAACACGCTGGGCAATGGCACCGAATTCCGTGTCGATGGCGCGGCCCAGGGCTTCCAGTCCTTCGCGGAACCGCTGGAGTCACCGAAAATCCGGCGCCGCAGCCCGTCGTTCGACGACCACTTTTCCCAGGCTGCACTGTTCTGGAACAGCCAGAGCAGCGCCGAAAAAGACCATATCGTGGCGGCCTTTCGCTTCGAACTTTCCAAAGTCGAGGTGGCCGAAATACGTCAACGCGTTGTGGACAACCTGGCACACGTCGATTTAAAGCTGGCGACTCGGGTTGCCGCGCCGCTTGGCATCAACCCGCCTGACCCGAAGGCCGCTGCCGGTCGGCTCGGCTTTCGCGACTACCGCATCACCAACAAGGTTGACGAAGATGCCGCGCTGCGCATGGTGGGTCGTCCCGGCGGCAGTGTGTTGACGCGAAAAATAGCGATCATGGTGTCGGACGGGTTTGACTACCCTGCTGTCAAACGCCTCCAGCAGGATCTGGCGGATGCCGGTGCCATCTGCAAAGTCCTTGCGCCGCATCTGGGCACAGTCAACACCGCCAGCGGCAAGCAGATCCCAGTCGACCATACCTTCACCAACATGCCCTCCATCATGTTCGATGCCGTGCTGATTCCAGGGGGTGCCAGCAGCGTTACGGCGTTGTGCGGCATGGGTGATGAGGTCCACTTCGTGCTGGAGGCTTACAAACACTGTAAAACCATTTGCGCCGTGAACGAAGGCGTTCAGCTGTTGGCGACCCTCGGTTTCAGTCATGGAAAAAACCTGGATATCACCTCCATTCCAACACCAGGCGTCATCACTTCGGATATCCGCAAGGTGCTTGACGGTCAGGTCACGCTGGATTTCATCAGTGCCCTGTCCATGCACAGGCACTGGGACCGAATCAACGTCGACGCCATTCCGGCGTAGATTTGCAATCTGCGGACACGTGACGGTGATGAAGGCCCCTGGCAGGCTCCCGTCATCGTCAGTTGTTAGTGCCAGTTTTCAGTTTTCGGATTCCTTGAAGGAAAGCGCTATTCGGGCTGAAATCGAGGTGCCAGCGGTCTGCAGCTTGAAGCGGACGGTTGGTACGGTGAAGTCCTCGAACGGCGCTCCGAGCGCTATTTCCCCGTCGGCCATCAGCACGCATTCCTGCCTGCGAAGCGCCACTACCGCCTTGGTATCGGAAAACCGCACCCACGTGCCGTAGCTGCTGACGTCTTCCATGTAGAACTTGCCAGCGCGGTACTCAATATTGGCATGGCGCCTCGACACCCGCGGGTCTTTCACCACAAATTGGGCATTGGGATCCCGGCCTAAAAAAACAGGCAACTGCTTTTGCGTGAAAGCCTTGTGTGTGTCAAGCCATGACAGCTCAATTTCTGGCAGCGCGCCGAATTCCCGCGCGTCGGGTGTCGATTGGCCGAAGGCCGCGCGAACCGTCATGAACTCCGACAGGACTTCGGGCTGCCACTCAATTTTATAAACGACACAGGCTTCCGTGCGACCGCGGATATCGAGCTCGCCCAGGCAGAGTGACCGTACGGCGCCAGCATTTCCCGATCGCTCAAGTTGCTTGATCACGCCGCTGGTGGCAAATATCTGCTCACGCCCTGACAAATCACTGAGTCTTGAGGCAACGTTGACCGCGTCACCAAAGCAGTCGCCAGCCTGCTCCACCACTTCGCCTCTGGCCATACCGATTTGCAGTCCCATTTTGAGTGGCTCGGGCCAATCAACAATACGCTGCTGGTGCGAACGCTGCATTTCGATCACGGCACCCACGGCTTTGGCGTTGTCGATAAACACGACAAGAACACCGTCCCCGAGATACTTCACGACGCGGCCGCCATGGGCGGTACAGACTTTTCCAATCCACTGGGTCAGGCTGGTGATGGCACGCGTTGCCTTGGTGTTTCCCAAAGACTCAAAAAGCCCGGTACTTCCCGTGAGATCCGCAAAAACTACGGTGACATCTGTCATGTGAGCTGCTGCGCCTGCCTGTGTTTGTTTCGCTTCATTAAATCACATGCGCTTGAACAGACGGTTCTCGTTGTCGATGCCCTGCCCTGCGACCCCTGTCTGTCTCAGCTGGTGGTCGGTTTAAATTGCAGGGACTTGAACTCCAGGAACTCTTCAAGCCCGTAAACCCCGTTTTCCCGACCATTGCCCGATTGCTTGTAGCCACCAAACGGTGCACTGCCGTTGAAAGGTCCGCCGTTGATATCGACCTGGCCGGTGCGAATCCGGCGTGCCACTTTGGCCGCGCGTTCATCACTGCCACTCCAGACGGCGCCGCCCAGACCATAAATGGTGCTGTTGGCGATCTCCACGGCTTCGTCTTCGTTTTCGTAGGGAATGACGACAAGGACCGGACCGAAAACTTCCTCCTGTGCTAGCGTATCTGACGCCTTGATGCCCAGCACAGTCGGTTGCACGAAGTACCCTTTTTCAAAGGCCGGGGCCTGCGCTCCCCCGGCGATCACATCTGCGCCCTCCTCAATGCCGGTCTGAATGAAGCCAATGACGCGGTCGCGCTGGGCTGCGCTGACCAGCGGGCCGAGTTTGCTCGTCTCGTCCAGGCTCGGGCCGATATTGAACCGGGCCACTGCAACTTGCGCGAGTGCCTTGACTTCTTCATACCGGCTGGCTGGCACCAGCATGCGGGTATGCGCCGAGCAGGTCTGGCCGCTGTTGAGCATGCACGAAGACACGGTTCCCTTGACGGCCGCCTCCAGATTCGCGTCATCCAGAATCACACTGGCCGATTTGCCGCCCAGTTCCAGCGTGACGCGCTTGACGGACTGGCTGGCCAGCTCGCTCACCCGCTTGCCGGCCCGGGTCGAGCCAGTGAAGCTCACCATATCGACCTTCGGATGCGTAGCCAGAACTTCACCCACAACCGGACCGATTCCGTTGATCAGGTTGAACACGCCGGCAGGTACACCAGCCTCGTGAATGATCTGCGCCAGAATCATCGCGTTGACCGGCGCTATTTCACTGGGCTTGAGCACCACGGTACAGCCCGCCACCATCGCCGGAGCAATCTTGAGCGTGATCTGGCTGAGCGGGAAATTCCACGGCGTGATGCAGCCCACGACTCCGACAGGTTCGCGCACGACCAGTGAATTGCCGACCTTCTTTTCCCACTCGAAGTCGCGGGCCACCTTGGCAAAATTTGACCAGTGCCAGGCCGGACCGCCCACCTGCACCGCCCGCGCCATTTTCAGCGGCATACCCACTTCCCGCGCAATCGCCAGCGCGAGTTCGTCCGTGCGGGCCTTGATGCCGGCTGCAACTTTGTCGAGGTAGCCTGCCCGTGTCTCCAGAGGCAGGGCCGACCAGCTGTCGAATGCGCGGTGCGCCGCCATGACGGCGGCATGGGCCTCGGCTGCGGTTCCTGCGGGTACCGTGGCCATCACGACTTCGGTACTCGAGTCGTGTACGGGCAAGGTGTCAGGCGATTCAGCCTTCACCCATTGCCCGTTGATGTAGTGGGCGGGGTACACAGTGGGTTGGAGGTTCATGGTTTTGGCTTCGGTAAAAATTATTGGATAGAAATCACTGGCATGTCTTCGCCTGGGATTTGAGGTCTGCAATTTGCAACATGCCATCTGGTCGGCATTTTTGCCTGAATCTCCTGCTCAAATTCCGTGAGAAAAAAGAGGACGCATAACCAGAAATGACTTCACTTACGGCCTGTAACACATTGATTCATTTGTTGTTTTTCGTGGACGACCCAGGTTGGAATGCTTGCATCAGGGGTGTTGTGCCCTTAACCTGCGAGAAGGGCGTAGTTCGGAGTCCACAAGAAAAACAGCCGAACAGGCAATAAATGCTGTGAGCATTCCGAAAGATAAAGTCTAAACACATGCGTTGGCTCAATTCAAATCTGAAGGACAGTGTGCTGGCGCTACTTGGCGGCGGTGAGTTGTCCCCTGCCGTGCTCGAAGACCGCACCGAAGACATTCGCCTTTTTATTTTGATGGAACTCGGTGAGTTTGCCGAAGAGAACTACCCAAAACTGGTTCGAAACGTGAAGTATGCGCAAGATGCTCAGGGCTTGTGGTACGCGCGCGGCGAGGTGATGGCAGTGCTGGCAGACATGCATGGCGAGACTATCGCCCGGGAAAAAATCGAGCGGATCAGCGACAAGTTCAGGGGCCTTTTGCCTCGCGGACTCAGCTCCAGGCCCAGCACGCTCACCACGCACTGATCGCCCTCGCGGCTGGCCCCGCCAGTAGTCAAGCGGCCAATGCGCATTGACGAGGCAGCAGCCCGTCGGCTTCAGCGGTGTCCCCACAGCAAAAAAGCGTCCTTGTTTTCGACCACCAGCCGGGTTTTGCATCCCATGGGCAAAACCACTTTGGTGGCGACATGGCCGAACGGCAAGCCCATCAAAATCCGCGCCTTGATTTTGCTTTGCAGCCAGGCGATCACGCCCTGCAGTTTGAAGCCCCTGTCGTGCGCCACGAGTTTGTATTCGGTGAACTGCCCAAAAACAATGGCCTTCTGCTGGGCCAGCACACCGGCATGCAGCAGTTGCGTCAGCATCCGTTCAACCCGATACGGGTGCTCGCCGATGTCTTCAAGAAACAGCACGCCGCCCTTGATAGCCGGCAGGTAGGGCGTTCCTACCAATGAGGACAGTACGGCAAGGTTGCCACCCCACAGTACGGCATTATTTATACTGAATTGGCCTTCAGCCCAGGTATTACCTGCGCCAGCAGCTATTGAATTAATAGCGGTTTTGGGTAGACGCCAGCCTGTGCCTTCGCCCTGCCCGGTGATCAGATCGTCGAAACAGGCGGTCATGATGTCGTCGGGTTCTGCCTCGGTGCCAAAGTCGGCCTCAACGGCAGGTCCGGCCCAGGTCACCGCACCGGTTTTTGCCAGAACCGCGCACTGAAACGCGGTGAAATCGCTCACGCCGACGAACTGTGTGCCTTTGTCGATCGCTTTCGCGACGGCTTTGTAGTTGATGCCGCGCAGGAGTCGGGTCAGGCCGTACCCACCGCGTGAAATTAGCGCCACGTCGGCGCCACTGGCTGCCGCCCGGTGAATGGCGGCCAGGCGGGTCTCGTCGTCACCGGCAAATCGCTGGCTGCTTGCGAGTGCCGCTTCATCGATTTCAACCGCATGGCCCATGGCTTCAAGGCGCTTCACACCTCGCTTGAAGCTGGCTTTGTCGCGCACCGCGCTGGAAGGTGAATAGATATAGATATGTTTTTGCACGCCTGCGAGTATCCCACTGCTGCGTTAGATGCCGCGGTGGGCAGATTCGCGCAAGACGTGCTTTCGGGAACGTGAAACCAGGTACCGTTGTCAGGTTGCGACTATCTGCGCGCCGCCACTTCCGCAAAGAGAGCGACTGCTTTTTGGGCGATGACCTGGCCGCGTTCCTGAACGAAATGGCCGGCGTCATCGACGATGAAGGGATCGCCGCAGCCCCGAATCAATGACTTCAGCGCCTGCATGACCGGCACGCCCAAAACCGGGTCATGCGCGCCGACGGCCATCAGGGTGGGGCCGTTCCAGGACGTGCGCCAGAACTCGCGGGCCAGCCGCGAAACTTCGGCGCCATCGGAATTCTCACGTTCCGGCACCATCGCCGGAAAGGCCCGTGTCGCCGCCCGATGGCCCTTGTCTGAAAACGGCGCGTTGTAAGCCGCGCATTCGGTAGCGCTCATCTGCGGATTGCCCCGAGCGAACAGGCGGGCAATGTCGAACTCCGGGTTTTTGGCGCACATCTCGCGCCAGGCCAGAAAGCCGGGCGGCAGCGGTTCGTCTCCCGTCGCCAGCATGGTGTTCATGACCAGCAGGCCCTTATAGCGCCCCGGCGCCTCCATGGGAAGCGCCAACCCAAGCAGACCGCCCCAGTCTTGCACGACGAGTACGACGTTTTGAAGATCAAGCCGCTCGATGAATTCAAGCAGGATCTGGCGGTGCCGGCTGAAGGTGTGGAAGCTTTCCTTCTTGGGTTTGTCGCTCTTGCCAAAACCAATCAAGTCGGGTGCGACGACACGGTGCCCGGCCTGCAGAAACACGGGAATCATTTTGCGGTAGAGGTAGCTCCAGGCCGGGTTGCCGTGAAGGCAGAGGAAGGTTTTACCGGTAGAAGGGACTTCGCTGGATTGCTCGTCCAGGTAGTGAATGCGAAGGCCTGCCAGCGCCGGCAGATCGCTGAGGTATCGGGGCTGCCACGGGTAGTCGGGCAGATGCGCGAAAGCGGCATCGGGCGTGCGCAAGGCATCGTCGCGCAGCGGATGGTTTTGCTGCGACTGGTCTTTCTGGTCGGCTCGCCGCTGGCGGAAAAAGTCTTGCAACATGTCGCCGCACTCGACCGCCAGCACACCGCCTTCCAGCGCCGTCTGGTGATTCAACGCTGCCTCAGAAAACAGATTGATGACCGAACCTGCCGCGCCGGTTTTCGGATCAGCGGCTCCAAACACCACGCGCTTGAGCCGGGCGTGCAGCATCGCCCCGCTGCACATTGCGCAAGGCTCCAGCGTGACGTAGAGCTCGCAGTCGTCAAGCCTGTAGTTGCCCAGCGCCAATGCCGCTGCGCGCAACGCGACGATCTCGGCATGGGCCGTCGGGTCGTGCGAATCGATAGGCGCGTTGCGGCCCGTGGCGATCACTTCGCCGTGGCGCACCACCACGGCGCCGACCGGAACCTCGCCAGTGGCCGCAGCTTCACGGGCCTGCGCTAGCGCCAGTTGCATGAAATGGGCCGCGTCGAGATCGCTCATGTCGCTATGTTTTTAATAGCTGCTCGCGCAGATATTACCGGGGCTAGAGGCCGATTTGATCATATTTACTTGTCATCAGGCATCGCGCGGGCCTGCTGCATTGCGGCTTCGACCGATTGCCTGACCTGCTGCTGCGTCTGCTGTGATTGCTCGCGAACGGTGGTCGCTGGCGCACTGGCCGGTTCAACGCCCGGCACAGCCAACGACGGTACAGACTGACGGGTCGATGCCAGTTGTGTTTTGGCCAGCCAGCCCATGATGCCTAACGCCACCAATAACCCAAGAACGCCAAAGATTGCGCGCATTTCAATGCTCCTTGACGGGGGTTAAGCCATCTTTGCCGATACCCAGCTTGTCCATCCACTGGGCCAGCGCCCGCTCGTTTTCGCCACCCTGCGCATACATCGCCCGCATCGCGGCGTGCGCTTCAGGCCGGTGCTGGTTGAGCTTGACCTTGCACTGCAGCTCAAGCACCTTCAGCTCGAAAGCGACGATGCCGTTCATCATCTTGTGCTGGTAGTCCTCGCCCAGTCCGCGCCACTGGTCGGCGTAAGCCGGGTCATGGTCGGCGATCAGGTGCTTGAGCAGGCGGTCCTTGTCGTCGAAATGCTCGATCAACCGCGCCTCGACGGTGCAGTGAACAGTGATGTAGTTCCACGTCGGCACGCGCACCAGATCGGGGTACACACGCGGTGTCATGTAGGCGTGTGGGCCCATGAAGGTCACAACTGCTTTGGGGCGAGCCTGCAGGTAACGCCAGTGCGGATTGGGCTTGGCGCAGTGGCCGAGCAGCAAGGTTTGACCGCCCTCCTCGACCAGATGCAGCGGCAGCGGCGTGACGAAGGGAAGACCGTCGTCGTCGTTGGAGATCAGGCTGGCGAACAGGTAAGCCCGGATGAGCGGAATCGCGTGCTCGTGAAACTGGCCCTTGAAGTGAGGCGGGAGGTACATGGCTGGAAGTATCGGGCAAAACCTGCCGGATTGGCATCCAAAAACTGTGCAAACCCGCTCAGCCGTTCAGAGGCCATCGACCCAGATGCACATGCCGGCTTTGTCCGACCAGGCTGTGCACCAGCACGAGTTCCCAAGCAGTCCAGGCGACAGTCTCAATCGCTTGCCGTGAGACGCTCCGGTCGTCGTAAAGCAGCGTGAGGTGCGGGGTATATCCCGGTATCAGCCAATGCCTCGCCGCTGTTTTCTTCAGCGGAGTTGCCAACGCCTGCTGGAACGCCGTCAAGGCAATCAAGCCGTCGCCGCCGCGCAGCACCAGAGGTCGGTTGCGCGGTGTGTTGGAGAAGCTCTCAACGCTATTGAAGGCCAATTCAAAGGGAGGCATCGCGTTTGCCACAGAGGCGGCTGCTTCGTCTGCCATGGCAACAACATCCGGTGGAAGACCGGCGTAGTTGCCCAGGTGATGCAAAGTGACGTGGAAACGATCCGTTTGAAGGGTCTTGCCCCTCAATCCATGCGCGTTGCGAAGCTGCTCCGCGATCTGTGCAATGCGCGACGCCGCAGGAGCGTCCGGAAGAATCGCGAAGAAGAGCGAATCCCTGAGCGCCGGCGGGGAATCAAAGCCGGGCAATGACGCCTGAACGGTGGTCAATTCAGCGCCTCACTCCCAGTTATTCCCACTCGATGGTTGCTGGCGGCTTGCTGCTGACGTCATACGTCACGCGGTTGATGCCGCGCACTTCATTGATGATGCGGCTCGACACTTTCTTGAGCAGCGCATAGGGCAACTCGGCCCAGTCGGCGGTCATGAAGTCGCTGGTCTGCACGGCGCGCAGGGCCACCACGTAGTCGTAGGTGCGGCCATCGCCCATCACGCCGACGCTTTTGACTGGCAGAAAGACCGCGAAGGCCTGGCTGGTGAGTTCGTACCAGGTTTTGCCTGATTCTGCGTCCTTGAAATTACGCAGTTCTTCAATGAAGATCGCGTCGGCCTGGCGCAGCAGGTCGGCGTATTCTTTTTTGACTTCGCCGAGAATCCGTACACCCAGGCCCGGCCCGGGGAATGGGTGGCGGTACACCATGTCGTGCGGCAGGCCCAAAGCCTCGCCCAGCTCGCGCACTTCGTCCTTGAACAGTTCACGCAGCGGCTCCAGCAGCTTAAGGCCGAGCTGTTCGGGCAAGCCGCCGACGTTGTGGTGGCTTTTGATGGTGACGGCTTTCTTGTTTTTCGCACCGCCGGATTCAATCACGTCCGGGTAGATCGTGCCTTGTGCCAGCCACTTAGCTCCGTTTTTGCTAGCACCTGACGCAATCAAACCGGCGGCTGCAGCCTTGAATACCTCGACAAATTCGCGCCCGATGATCTTGCGCTTTGCTTCGGGCTCGTTGACGCCTGCCAAGTGCCCCAGAAACTGGTCAGCAGCATCGACACGCAAGACCTTGGCGTGCAGCTTGCCGACGTACATGTCCATGACCATGTCGCCCTCGTTCAGCCGCAGCAGGCCATGGTCGACGAAAACGCAGGTCAACTGGTCGCCGATGGCGCGGTGAATCAAGGCGGCTGCCACAGACGAGTCGACGCCCCCGGACAAGCCCAGAAACACTTCTTCATCGCCGACCTGAGCGCGAATCTTTTCAACGGCCTCGGTGATGTCGTCGCCCATCACCCAGTCAGGCCGGGTGCCGCAGATCTGCAGCACGAAACGCTGCAGGATGGCGGCGCCTTGCCTGGTGTGGGTGACTTCGGGGTGAAACTGCAGCGCGTAGAAGCGGCGTGCTTCGTCGGCCATGCCGGCCACCGGGCAACTGTCGGTGCTGGCCATCAGCTTGAAGCCGGGCGGAATTTCGGTGACCTTGTCGCCGTGGCTCATCCAGACATTGAGCATGCCCTGGCCTTCCGGCGTGGTGAAGTCGGCGATGCCCTCCAGCAAGGCGGTGTGCCCGCGCGCGCGGACATCGGCAAAGCCGAACTCGCGTTTATGGCCACCTTCAACCTTGCCACCCAACTGGTGCGCCATGGCCTGCATGCCGTAGCAAATGCCGAGGACCGGCACGCCGAGTTCGAACACCGAAGGCGGCGCCTTGTCGGTCGTGTCTTCATACACGCTGGCATGGCTGCCAGACAGGATGACGCCTTTGAGCTGGCCGTCCTTGGCGTAGTCGCGAATCCACTCGTCGGTCACGTCGCAGGGATGGACTTCACAGAACACATGCGCCTCGCGCACGCGGCGGGCAATCAGCTGCGTGACCTGTGAGCCGAAATCGAGAATGAGGATTTTTTGATGTGACATGGTCAAAAAGTAAAAAAGGGCAGCTTTCAGGCTGCCCCGTTCAGAAACGATGGTGTTCAGTCTGCCCTGTAGTTGGGGGCTTCTTTGGTGATCTGTACATCGTGTACGTGGCTCTCGCGAATGCCAGCAGTGGTGATCTCGACAAACTCGGCTTTTTCCTGCATGTCGGCGATCGTCGCGCAGCCACAGTAACCCATGCTGGCGCGTATGCCGCCCGCCATCTGGTAAATGATGCTGACCATCGAGCCTTTGTAGGGCACGCGCCCTTCGATGCCTTCGGGCACCAGCTTGTCGGCGTTCGGGTTGCCGGTGCTTGACTCCTGAAAGTAGCGGTCAGCGCTGCCTTGCTGCATCGCGCCGATGCTGCCCATGCCGCGGTAGCTTTTGTAGCTGCGGCCCTGGAACAGTACGATTTCGCCTGGCGCTTCTTCGGTGCCGGCGAACATGCCGCCCATCATCACGGTCGACGCACCTGCAGCCAGTGCCTTGGCGATGTCGCCCGAATAGCGAATGCCGCCGTCACCGATCAGGGGCACGCCGGTGCCACGCAAGGCGGTGGCGACACTGTCGATTGCCATGATCTGCGGCACGCCCACGCCCGCGACGATGCGGGTGGTGCAAATGCTGCCGGGGCCGATGCCGACCTTGACGGCGTCTGCACCGGCTTCAACCAGCGCCAGCGCCGCAGCGCCGGTGGCAATATTACCGCCGATGACGTCGATCTGCGGGTAGTTTTTCTTGACCCAGCGCACGCGCTCGATCACGCCATGGCTGTGGCCGTGTGCGGTGTCAACCACGATGGCGTCAACCCCGGCTTTGACCAGCGCTTCAACGCGTTCTTCGGTGCCCTCGCCTACGCCAACCGCCGCGCCCACGCGCAACTGGCCGTGCGCATCGCGGGCGGCGTTGGGGAAGCTGGTCTGCTTGGTGATGTCTTTGACGGTGATGATGCCCTTCAGCTCAAAAGCCGGGTTCACCACCAGAAGGCGCTCCAGCTTGAACTTGTTAAGCAGCGCCTTGGCTTCTGCGGGCGTGGTGCCCTCACTTTCCTGCACCGTGACCAGCCGTTCGCGCGGCGTCATGATCTCGCTGACAGGCACGTCGTAACGGGTTTCAAAACGCAAATCGCGGCTGGTGACGATGCCGACCACCTTGCCGCCGTCGCACACCGGGAAACCCGAAATACCCAGCTGCTCGGACAGCGCCAGCACCTGTCGCACGGTGTGGGTGGGCGTGATGACGACTGGGTCGCGCAGCACGCCAGACTCATAGCGTTTGACCTTGGCGACCTGGACTGCCTGCTCTTTGGCCGTCAGGTTCTTGTGGACGATGCCGATGCCGCCCTCCTGCGCAATGGCAATGGCGAGCCGCGCTTCGGTGACGGTGTCCATCGCAGCTGAAACCAGCGGCAGGTTCAGGCGGATGTTTCGGGAGAACTGGGTGGAAAGTGAAGTGTCCTTGGGCAGGACCTGGGAGAACGCTGGCACCAACAATACGTCGTCGAAGGTGAGCGCTTTGCCGAGTAGGCGCATAGGGGAAGCTCCAAAAAGCGGATTGTACCCTTGCCGAAAGGGGCGTTCGGTGGCTCACAGAGGCGTTGCTTGCGTGAAGAAGTTGCAAAAACGCCGTATTGCAGGCGCCACGGGGCGCTGCCGATTGTCAGGGCCGGCGCTACACTGCGGCATGCACTTCAAACCCGCACTCAAAACCGTTGCACTGGCTCTGGCCGCGGCCTCGTTCGCCCTCAGCGCTTTCGCTCAGTGGCAATGGATTGACAAGGACGGTCGCAAGGTGTTCAGCGATCGATCGCCACCAGCGGATATCAAGGACAAAGACATCCTGAAGCGACCCGGCGGTCGGGGCTCCGTCGCCGTGGCGGCCGTGAGCGAGTCGGCTCCGGCTGCGTCAGCAACACCTGCGGTGGCAGCCTCGGGCGCTGTCAAGACCAGCGCGCCCAAGCTGACAGGCAAAGACGCGCAGCTCGAAGCCAGGAAAAAGCAGGCTGAGGAAGAAGAAGCGGCCAAAAAGAAAGCGGAAGAAGAGAAAGTGGCAGCAGCCAAGGCGGATAGCTGCAGCCAGGCCAAGCGCTATCTCACCACGCTGGATTCAGGCGTGCGGATTGCCAACACCAACGCCAAAGGCGAGCGCGAAGTGATGGATGACAGCAAGCGCGCTGAAGAGAAAAAACGAGCCCAGGGCGTCGCTGAAACCAGCTGCAAGTAAGCGCAGCAGGGCCTGGCGCCGATTGCACGATCTGCAGGCTTCTTGCCACCAGAGCAACTTCAATAGCCTGCCTTGGCTCCTGCCCGGGTTTTGGCAAACAAGCCCGCAGTCTTGGCACCCTGCCGCCGAAAACGTTCGCGGCGTGCCACTTTCGGGTCCACCCGCAACGCGCGATAAATCTCCACACGGTCTGCTGGCTGCAACACGTGGTTGAAACCCTTCTTCTGGCCCCATACGCCAGCCACCAGACGCGCTAAGCGCAGTTCCGGGAAATCTGAAAACACGCTGGCGAAGATGGCTTCCTGCAGTGTGGAGCCTTGGGGAAGTTCGACTGTCCATGCCCTGACCTGCCGCGGCCCAGGTGAATAAATCACCTCAATTTGCAAACAGTTGTCGCTGTCAGGTTTCGCCATAGACCTGTTCCGCCCGCTTGACGAAAGCATCGACCAGGCTGCCGGCAATCTTGTCGAACACCGGCCCGACCAGAGCCGCCAGCGCGGCATTGTCGAAGTCATAACGAAGGTGAAAGTCAATCTTGCAGGCGCGCTCTGCGCCTTGACCAACAGGTGTGAAGTTCCAGTGTCCGTCGAGCTTTGAGAAAGGTCCGTCAACCAACTTGAGGCTGACCTTGCGGTCTTGTTCGTGAACATTGCGCGTAGTAAAGCTCTGTGAAAGCCCTGCCATCGAAATGCCGACTTTGGCAGTCATTCCCTGGGGCGTCTCGTCGACGACCGAGGCCTGGTCACACCAGGGCAGAAATTCGGGGTAGCTGGGGATATCAGTGACCAGCGCAAACATTTCTGTTGCGCTGTACCAGATCAAAACGGACTTGTGAACAGTTTTCATACAATCAAAGGCTGGGCGCAATCTTTCATTGTATGAGCCGCGGTACGCTGTTGTACTTGCGGTCCAATGCCCTCACCTTTTCCCGTATGGCTACCAAAGAACCACCTTCCGTCAAATCCACGCCGCCTACCGGCAAGCTCAACACCAAAGCCATCAAGGCGGCCAAGGCGACAGTCAAGGCAGCGGCGGCTTCGGTGCGGATTGCCGACAACAAGAAGGCGAACTTCAACTACCACATCGAAGAGCGTTTTGAAGCCGGCATGGTGCTGGAGGGTTGGGAAGTCAAGTCGGTTCGTGAAGGCAAGGTGCAGCTGACGGATGGCTACGTGGTGATCCGCAACAATGAGCTGTTCATCATCGGCTGCCAGATCAATCCGCTGGGCACAGCGTCAACCCATGTACGGACAGATTCGGTACGTACCCGCAAGCTGCTGATGCACCGCGAAGAAATTCGCAGGTTGGTTAGCAAGGTGGACCAAAAAGGTTTCACGCTGGTACCGCTCAATATGCACTGGAAGTCGGGCCGGGTGAAGTGCGAAATCGGTCTGGCCAAAGGCAAGGCCGAGCACGACAAGCGCGACACCATCAAGGACCGCGAAGGCAAACGCGAGGTGGAGCGCGCCATGAAGTCGCGCGCCCGGTAATAGGCGCCGTCCCATTACCACCCAGGTAATGGCTCGCCGCAGCAAGGTCGCACAGGCTCGTCATTGAGGAGCAATCATGCAAAAAATAGTCTCAGGTTTGCTTGCAATCGTCGCGTTCATTCACTTGATACCGTTGACCGGTGCATTGGGTCCGCAGCGTTTGCAGTCGCTCTACGGACTGGCCTTTGACGAGCCCAATCTTCTGATTTTGATGCAGCACCGCGCGGTGTTGTTCGGACTGCTGGGCGCTTTCCTGCTCTGGGCCGCGTTTCGGCCGGCCCTGGTACCGCTGGCTCTGGTCGCCGGGCTGGTCAGCGTCTTGACATTTCTGGGCTTCGCTCTCGCATCGCCCGGCCACAATGCACTGATTGCCCGGATTGTCACCGCAGACTGGGTGGCATTGGCCTGTCTTGTGCTGGCTGCCATCCTGCACTTTTGGCCTGCACACTAGGGCATGTCACGCGCCCTCGCCCAAATCGCGCAACGGATGCGCCTCCGTTGTCCACGGGCTGGCGAAAAACGGCGCGACCATCGCCTCGGTCACGTCCTCAATGCGCGCCGGCATCCAGCGCGGCTTGAAGTCCTTGTCAATCGCCAGCGCCCGGATGCCTTCCACCGTTTCACTGGGCAAGCCACCCGCCCGGTGGAAGCACTGATGCACCATGTCCCGTTCCATGCGCAGTTCATCGGCCAGCGTCATGCTGCGTGCGCGGCGAATTTGTTCAAGCGAGACGTGCAGCATCAGCGGCGAGCGCTTGCGCAGCGTCTCTGCCGTTTTGCGGGCCCACGGACTTTTGGATGATTCGAGCGCCTGCACGATTTCGCGCACCGTGGGTAGGTGGAAATAAGTATCAAAATCGGCTTCAGCCCAGTCATTGCCTGCGCAAGCAGCTATTAAATTAGTAGCAATAAAGGATTCGATCGCAGTAATGCTGGTCATGTTCTGCGTGGCCAGCGCTTCCCAGAAGGCCGGCAAATCGGCCGCTTTCAACTTGATATCAGCCAGCCCGAAGCCCAGTGCATCGTCGGGCGTGATCACTTCACCGGTCAGGGCCAGATACTCGCCCGCATGGCCCGGATAGCGGCTCAGAAAGTACCCGCCGCCAACATCGGGAAACAAGCCGATGTTGGTTTCAGGCATGGCCATTTTGGTGTGCTCGGTGACGATACGGAGTTTGGCGCCCTGGCTCAGCCCCATGCCACCGCCCATCACGATGCCGTCCATGAAAGCAAGGTAGGGCTTGGGAAACGTGTGAATCAGGTGGTTGAGCCGGTACTCATCGGTGAAGAAGTCTTCCAGCGATGTGTCGCTGGCCATCACGGCTTGGTGAAAATAGCGGATATCGCCGCCTGCACAAAAGCCGCCGAAAAGCGCTTCCGGTGTTCCGGGCCGGCCGGTTTTGTTGCTTCCCCGGATAGCAACGAGCTCGACGGCCGGGTCATCGCGCCAGGCCTGCAGGGTGGCGAGCAGCTTGCGCACCATGCCCAAGGAAAGCGCATTCAGCGCCTTCGGTCGGTTCAGCGTGATCAGGCCCGCGTTACCGCGCCGTTCGGCGATGATCTCGCCGTTCTTTTCGGTGCTGACGTTATGTTCGCTCATGCGCGCTGTCTCCATCCAATCAATTCGTTGACCACTAAAGCGCCGACGACCAGAGCGCCGCCTGTCAGCACGCTCGGGCCAGGCACTTCGCCCGCACCAACCCACGCCAGCAGAATGCCAAAAATCACTTCCAGCAGAGCCAGCAGCGAGATTTCCGGCGCTTTCAAAATGCTGGCGCACCAGACCGACAGCACGCAGGGAATGGCGAGTTGAAACAGCCCGAGAACCGCCAGCAGGCCGATGTCATGCGGCGTGGCTTGCATGGGAAATGACAGTGGTAGCGTCACCACAGAAGAAATGACCGCACCCACCAGCACGGCCGGCACCAAGTCGATGTTTTTGCCGTGGGAACGACTGCTTTGAACCACCGTCCAGTTGATCGCGCCTGCAATCGGTACCATCAGTGCGACGAGCATGCCCCGAAGCTGGCTTTGAAAATCGACCTGCCCGCCATACATCCAGGCAATACCGGCGCCGGCTGCAGCGATCGCCAGCCAGGTGCGCAGCGTAATCCGGTGACCGATGAAAATCCGGGCGACCAAGGCCGTCATGAACGGCCCCAATGCCAGCGTGATCAGCACATTGGCCACCGTCGTCAGCGTCAGGGCCACCATGAACGCAGTGAACATCACGCTCCAGCAAACACCCGACACCCACAGCGCCGCACCGCCAGTACGAATTTTCGAGAACACCATACGTCCCTGAAAAAACGGCAGGATGACCAGCAGCGACAGCGCCGTGAAAAAGCTGCGCCAGAAAGTAATTTCAAAGCTGCGCGCGGCCTCCAGTTGACGCGTAAGGACGCCGGCAATAGACCACATGAGCGCGACCAAAATCATCAAGAGAACAGCGCGGCTGTGCGTCAGTTTCATGGCTGGTTATGGCCCTCGTGATGAGAAAAAGCGAGGCGAAGCGTGTGACCTCTTGGGGCCTTCCGGCGCCAACGGGGAGTCCTCACTCCAACCCTCTTCCACAGGGAGAGGGAGTAAGTCAGGATGCCTCCCTTCAAGCAGGGGCCGCGGGACTGGCTTTGCCAGACCGCAGGCGCAGCGGCCCCCTCGGGGGGCAGGGAGTTACACGAAGTGAACGACCGTGGGGGCAACTTACCTTCCAGCCCGCTTGCGCTCGCTCTCGCTCAGGTGACGCTTGCGCAGGCGAATCGACTTCGGCGTGATCTCG
>JANNKV010000064.1:0-32845 GCA_031396485.1 Polaromonas sp.
GCCAGCACCGAGGCGATCAGCGCGGCCGCCACCGGCACTAAAAACCAGCCACCCCAGCCGGCCATCGTGCCGGCCAGCATCAGCCAGCTGGCTACCGGTGCGGCGATGGACCAATAGGGGACTGAACGAAAAGCCGCTTTCACCGGCAACTTCTCAAGCGCGTGCGGCCAGCAAATCAAGCAGCGTCCGGGCGATCACCTTCGTCGCGCCACGCAGGTCATCGAGCGCCAGTCGCTCGTCCGCCCGTTTCGCGTGAGACTCCAGCACCGTACGCGGCCCGGCGCCATAGATCACGCCCGGGATGCCCGCTTCGGCGTACAGCCGCACGTCGGTGTACAGCGGCGTGCCCATCGCAGGGATCTTTTCACCAAATATCAGTTGCCCGTGCTTCTGAATCGCCTCGACCAGTGGCTGGTTGCCGGGTAGCGGCTGCATGGAGCGGGCCAGCAGCAGGCGTTTGATGTCAACCGATACGCCGTCGTATTGGGCCGCTGCCTCGGCAATGACTGCGCGGATTGATGCTTCCACCTCGACCGGGTTTTCTTCCGGGATCATGCGGCGGTCGAGTTTAAAGGTGACTTTGCCAGGAACCACATTGGTGTTGGTGCCGCCCTCGATCCGCCCGACGTTCAGGTACGGATGAGTGATGCCTTCGACGCGGGACGCGATCTGGCGGTATCGGGTGTTTTGTTCGTACAGCGCGTTCAAGATTCCTACTGCCGCCTGCAGCGCATCGACGCCGGTGTGCGGTATGGCAGCGTGGGCCATCTTGCCGTGTACGGTCACTTCCATTTGCAGGCAGCCGTTGTGTGCGGTGACGACTTCATGTGAAAAGCCGGCCGCAATCAGCAGATCGGGTTGGGTCAGGCCGTGCTTTAAAAGCCAACCGGGGCCCAGTTCGCCGCCGAACTCTTCGTCGTAGGTGAAGTGCAATTCGACACTGCCCTTTAGTTGGGCTTGCAAGGATTCAAGCGCCCTGACGGCAAACGTGAAGCTGGCAAAGTCCGATTTGCTGACAGCCGATGCGCGGCCGTAAATGTTGCCGTCCCTGATCTCGCCGCCGTAGGGGTCGGTGGTCCAGCCCTCGCCGGGGGGCACGACGTCGCCGTGCGCGTTGAGGGCGACGGTCAGGCCATCTCCATACCGCCGTCTGACGATCAGGTTGGTGATCGACTCCATGCCCTGTGCGTGAACGTCCGACTGCGGCACCGCATGCTTTTCAGCATCGAATCCGAAGGTCTTGAGCAATTCGGCCGTGCGTTCGGCATGTGGTGCGTTGTTGCCCGGTGGCGTGTCTGTCGGCACGCGGATGAGTTCCTGAAGAAAGCGCACTTCTTCATCAAAGTGCGCGTCAATCCAGGCGTCGAGTTGTTGATAGCGATCGTTATGTTGCATCAGCGGAGAGCGGCAAGGTCGGTGAGTAAATGATGGAAGGCTTCGATTGCCACCGCGATGTCGTCGCCGGTCGAGCTTTCCAGCGGGTTGTGGCTGATGCCGGCGTTTTCACCGCGCACGAACAGCATCGCCTGCGGCATGATTTCGTGCAGTTTCATCGCGTCATGCCCGGCGCCGCTGGGCATGCGAAAGACGGGAACGCCGCAGGCGTCAACGGCTTTTTCCCAGCGGCCTTGCCACTCGGGCGCACTCGGTGCGGCGGCGACCCGCAAGGTTTCTTCCAGCGCATAAGCCACGCCGCGGCGCTCGCAGATACGCTTGATTTCACTCAAAACATCCTGCGCGCAGGCGTCACGCACGGGGTTGGTCGTCGCGCGGATATCGAGGCTGAACTGGCAGCGGCCCGGTACCACGTTGATCGAGCCGCCCGGCACCGCCAGCAGGCCCATCGTGGCGACCAGGTCATCAACTTCGGCAGCGCGTTTCTCCAGGTACAGCGCGATTTCGGCAACAGCGACCGCGGCATCGCGGCGAGTCGCCATCGGCGTAGTGCCCGCGTGGCTGGCCATGCCGATGACTTCGCCCAAATAGCGCACGCTGCCGTTGATCGATGTGACCACGCCCAGCGGCAGGTGGCGCGCGTTGAGAATCGGCCCCTGCTCGATGTGGAC
The DNA here is from genome assembly GCA_031396485.1 of Polaromonas sp. Lineage (GTDB taxonomy): Bacteria > Pseudomonadota > Gammaproteobacteria > Burkholderiales > Burkholderiaceae_C > Polaromonas. The sequence goes on from JANNKV010000064.1 coordinate 2,067, forward strand.
TTCGACGAAGCCGAGGTAGTCGGCCGGATTGCGAACCAGCGCGTTGATCGCCTCCAGCGTGGCCGGTAATCCGGCGTGCTGCATCGCCTCACGCATCGACACGCCTTCTGCATCCTGCTGCGCCAGCCATTCATGCTTGAAGTCACCGACCAGCGCGCCCGACCCCAGGAAAGTAGCCTTGTAGCGCTGGCCTTCTTCTTCGGCAAACCCAACGACCTCGATGCTGAACGGCAGGCGCTTGCCCTGGCGGTGGAATTCGCGCACGCAGGCCACCGGTACGAAGATGCCGAGCCGGCCGTCGTACTCGCCCGCGTTGCGCACGGTGTCGTAGTGGCTGCCCGTCAACAGGGTTTTGGCGCCTGGCGCGGCAGCGCGATATACGCCGACCACATTGCCAACCGCATCGACGTGCACGTCGTCAAAACCGCACTCCTTCATCGTGCCGGCGAGCATGGCGGCGCAGGCGCGATGGGCGTCGGTGAGGTAAGTGACGGTCAGCTGGTTTTTTTCCAGATATTCAGGGTCGCTGAACTGCGCCAGCGTTTCGTGCCAGTCCCACACTTCATTGCCCAGCGTGGGCTCTGCCGCGAACTTGTCATTCACGCGCAGTTCGACCACGCGATGAATATTGCGCAGGCATTCCTGCAGTTCGAAATCAGGATGGTTTTGCAGTCGTCTGGAAAATGTCGCAATGATCTGCCGCTTGTTCAGGCCACTGCCACGCGGGCCGCGCACCGCCAGAATGAAGGGGAATCCGAACTTGGCGTTGTAGTCGCTGTTGAGTTGCTGCAGTCTGGCGAACTCTTCGGCGGTGCAGTGCGTGAGGCCGGCGCGGCTTTGCTCGCTGGTTGATTCAGCGGTCAGGTCATCGCTGACCATGGCCTTTCCGGCCAGCTCTGGGTGTGCGCGAATCAGTTCCAGCTGCCTGTCTTTGCCAGCGCGTTCAACGACCTGCGTCATCTCGTACTTAAGGTGTGCCAGCGAACGAAATGGCCGCGCGTCCAGCGCCTGGTCGGCGATCCACGGTGAATGTTCGTACAGGCCGTCGAGTAGTAGCAGCGCGTCGCCTCGCGATGCGCGGTTCAGGGTTTCAAGCGTCAGTGTCATGGGGTTCAACCAAGCCTTGCTTCAATCGGATGCTTTGTGGGGATGCGTTTGCTGCCAGTGCCGCGCAATGTCGATGCGGCGGCATATCCAGACGTGATCGTGCTTTTCAACATGGTCCAGAAAGCGCTGCAGCGCGGTGATGCGGCCGGGCCGACCTAGCAGACGGCAGTGCATGCCGACGCTCATCATCTTGGGCGCGTTCAGGCCAGCCGGGTCGCCTTCAGCGTACAACGCGTCGAAGCTGTCGCGCAGATAGACAAAGAAATCATCGGCTTGCGCAAAGCCCTGCGCAGAAGCAAATCGCATGTCGTTGGCGTCGAGCGTGTACGGTACGACCAGCCGCGGCACGGTGATGCCGTCGGTGCGGGCTACGTTCATCCAGAAGGGCAGGTCGTCGCCGTAGTAGTCGCTGTCGTACTCCAGCTGGCCATCGTCGGCCACCAGCCGCCGCGTGTTGGGACTGTCGCGGCCGGTGTACCAGCCCACGCCGTGGATACGGTGTTTGTTGTCTGGCCTGGTGCCTGTCAGCTTTTCAATCGCCTCCAGCCCGAGGCGCATGTGCTCGCGCTCGGTCGCTTCGTCTGTGTTCTGGAAGCTGATCCAGCGCCAGCCGTGGCAGGCGATCTCATGGCCCAGTTCAACGAAGGCGGCGCACACGTCAGGATGCCGCTGCAAGGCCATGCCAACACCGAAAACCGTCAGCTGCAGTTGGCGTTTTTCAAACTCGCGCAGGATGCGCCAGACGCCGGCGCGCGAGCCGTATTCGTAGATGCTTTCCATGCTCAAGTGCCGGTCAGCAAAGCTGGGCGGGTTGAACATCTCGGACAAAAATTGCTCGGACCCCGCATCGCCATGTAGCACCGAGTTTTCGCCGCCTTCCTCGTAGTTCAGCACAAACTGCAGCGCGATGCGTGCCTGGCCCGGCCAGGCGGCGTGGGGCGGGTGGCGGCCGTAGCCGGCAAGGTCGCGCGGATAAGCGGGGAAGGGCGAAGACGGGTCGTTGCTCATGGTCTTGTCTTCGGAAGGTGCGGTAGGTGCGGTAAATTGAGGTCGGCGCCGGGCATGCGTTTATCTTACCGGCTGGGAAAATCTCCGACCATCTAACCCCTTACACTTTTTGCATTCAAGGAGCGACCATGAGCCTGAGCACCCATGTACTCGACACGATGCACGGCATGCCGGCCGGCGGCATGCAAGTGCAGCTTTTCACCACGCAGAACCAGCAGGCTGTGCTGGTCAAAAGCTTTGCGCTGGATAGCGATGGCCGCGCCCCTGGCGGACTGCTGTACGACAGCGCCAGCCTGCGCGCGGGCACCTACCGGCTGGTGTTTGATGTGGCAGGCTATTTCCGTGCCAAGGGCGTCGAGCTGCCCGAGCCGCCGTTTCTGGACCATGTCGCGCTCGACTTCGGCGTTGCCGATGGGAGCCAGCATTACCATGTGCCGCTGCTGGTGAGTCCCTGGAGTTATTCGACGTACCGCGGAAGCTGAGTTGATGCCCGGCTTTCTGTCATCTGCAGGTCACCTCAGGGTGCCATCATGCTGATCCGTCCCTTCCTCTTCCTCTCAAGCATCGCATGAACCCGAAATCCAAAGTTCCCCTCATCCGGCGCGCTGCCGCCATGCTCTCGCTCACGGCGCTGGCCTGGTCGTCCACCGCAACACTCGCGCAGACCCCGGCCACTTATCCCGACCGCGCCGTCAAAATCGTCGTGCCCTTTGCGCCTGGCGCCGGGACGGACGCGATGGCGCGGTTCATCGCGCAAAAAATGGGTGAGGTCATGAATGCCACTTTTGTGGTCGAAAACCGTACCGGCGCTTCGGGTGTCATCGGCACGCAGTTCGTGGCTCAGGCCCCGGCCGACGGCTACACGCTGCTACTGGTGGCGTCGCCGTTCGCCACCGTGGCTGCGTCGCTGCCCAGCGCCGGCTACGACCCGCTCAAACAATTTGCGCACGTTGGCATGATCGCCAGCGGCCCGCTGGTCTGGGCCACCAACACGCAGGTGCCCGCCCGGGACATGAAAGAACTGGTGGCGCTGGCCAGGCAAAAACCCGGTGCACTCAATTACGGCTCGGCTGGTGCCGGCGGCGTCAATCATCTGGTGCTGGAGTTGCTGAAGTCGCGCACAGGCACCTTCATCACCCACATTCCCTACCGCGGCATTGCGCCCGCGACGATGGACATGATTGGCGGGCAGATTCAGCTCGTCACCGGGACGATTCCGGCCCTGCTGCCTTTCATCAAGGACGGCCGCGTGAAGGCGCTGGCCGTGACCAGCGCCAAACGCTCCAGTGCGCTGCCCGATGTGCCGAGCATGGGCGAGTCGGGGCTGTCGGGTTTTGACGTGGTGAATTACTTTGCGATTTCGGCACCGGCTGGCACGCCGGCATCCATCGTCAATGCACTGAACGCCGCCATCAACAAGGTCGTGCAGATGCCGGATGTAGTGGCGCGCTTCAAGCTAGATGCAGTCGAAGCCGCGCCGGGCTCGCCAGCCCAGATGGGCAAGTTCATCGAAGCCGATTACGCCGCGTGGCGCAACGTGGTGAAGGTGCAGAACCTGAAGGTGGAGTAAACGTTAGGCTGGGCGGCCCCGAAAAGCGTTCCCAAGCCTAGTTTACAAGCCATTCAGGGCTCTAGCCCAGGAAATACCTGTGCGGGCAGCTATTAAAAACATAGCATATCAAGTGACCTTCCCCGAATTGCCAGCACCGCCCCCGCGTGGGGGCAAGTCAGTCAAGCAGGGGCCGCGGGACTGGCTTTGCCAGACCGCAGGCGCAGCGGCCCCCTCGGGGGCAGGAAGTTACACGCAGTGGGCGAACGTGGGGGCTTTAGTTCTGCCCTTCGGTCAACGTATCCAGCTGAAACTGCCCGCTTTTGTGCCACAGCCAGGTGTCGGTGTAGACCACTTTGCCCATGCGTGTTGGTGCCGGAAACGGCGACGCAGTGCGAATGGTCCGTTCAATTTCCGCGATCACCTCGGGCGCATGCTTCGGGGCGCGCATCCAGTCGAGGCGCGTCACCCGGCCCGTGCGGTCAATCTCGACGTTCATCACGCCGATGGCGTACAGCAGCGGCGGCATCCTGCCCTTGTAGATGCGGTCGGCGTTCAGGCCATACAGGTGAGTCGCGCCGTCCTGGCGGTAGGCCCGTGGCGAATTTGCGCTGGAGCTGCGGGCTGATCCCCGCGAGGCGGCGACGGGGCCGGTGACGCCGGCTGCATCGGGTTGAGCAGGGGTCGGGCTCTTGGCGCTGCCTTCACCCGGTGCGGTTTTGCAGGCGCTGACCACCGCAGCGGCTGCGGCAGACACCAATGCCAGCAGCCAGAAGCGGCGGACGCTGGAAGCAGATACAGATGGTTCTTGTCTCATGATGAAGCCCCTTCTTGACTGTAATTTTTGCTGTGAGGGCTGCGGGCCGGCAAACTGGCCCGCATCGTCCGCCATACTGTTCTGGTCCAGACCCTGCCATTTTGCCTAAGATTGCCATTGACTAACCGGTTTTTGTCGCGTCAACGCGTCACTCATGCTCCCAGACAGCCCTACCCACTTCTCCAGCCAGCCCATCAGTGAATTCATGAGCAGACTTCAGCGCGAGCCCGCCGTGCTGGTCAGCGTCGCGTCGACAGAAGGCTCTGCGCCCCGTGAAGCGGGTACCTGGATGGCTGTTTTTGCAGACGCTCTGGTGGGAACCATCGGCGGCGGTCATGTCGAATTTGAAGCTATTGCACGCGCACGGGCGCTTTTGGCGGGTGCCGCAACGGCGGGTGGCGAGGTCATCCACCGCTACGCGCTCGGCCCATCGCTGGGCCAGTGCTGCGGCGGCGTGATGCATGTGCGGTTCGAATGCGTCAGCGCGGCGGATGAGCCAGCCCTGGCGGCGCGCCTGGCTGGTGCCTCGCATGAACACACCCGCCCGGTCGCGCTGTTTGGCGGTGGCCATGTCGGTCACGCGCTGGTGCAGGTACTGGCGAATCTGCCGTTCAACCTGACCTGGATTGACAGTCGCGATGGCGTGTTTCCCGCGCAACTGCCGAACGGCGTGGTCTGTGAGCATTCCGACCCGGTTCAGGCCGCCGTCGCCGACGTGGCCCCCGGCTCTCTGGTGCTGATCATGAGCTTCAGCCACGCCGAAGACCTGGACATAGTGGCTGCCTGCCTGCTGCGCCAGCGAGAGCAGGGCGATCTGCCTTACGTCGGCCTGATTGGCAGCAAAACGAAGTGGGCGACTTTCCGGCATCGGCTCGGGGCACAGGGGTTCACCGCGGAAGAGCTGGCGCATGTCACCAGTCCGATCGGTGTTCCTGGCATCTCGGGAAAAGAACCTGAAGTGATCGCCGTAGCGGTCGCGGCCCAACTCTTGCAAGCGCGATAATCGAAACCGAAAAAGGTCGCAGCGGAGCCGGGGAAGCTGATAACAACAGCGTCCTCTTGTTCGTGGCCAGAACTCTGCTCAGAGCGCCCGCAGTGGTGAGCAGCCTGATTCCATTCCTAAATCATCCGTGCACTTTGTCGGCTCCGCTAGCCGTACGTCTGTACTGTCGTCGCTTCGCCTTCGCGTACGCGTTTGATTTAGAAATGGAATGAGGACAATTTCCCAAGGGACTCGTATGGAAAGCTACCTTCTCGACTGGGCCAACCTGCTGCTGCGCTGGGCTCATGTCATCACCGCCATCGCCTGGATAGGCGCCTCGTTTTACTTTGTCTTTCTCGACTCCAGCTTGAGCCCGCCGGTCGATGAAGAACTTAAACGCCAGGGTGCGACCGGTGAACTGTGGGCCGTGCACGGCGGCGGGTTTTATCACCCGGTCAAATACGCGGTGCCGCCGCAACTGCCGGCCCATCTGCACTGGTTCTACTGGGAAGCCTACAGCACGTGGTTGACGGGCTTTGCGCTTTTCACGGTGTCTTACCTGTGGAACCCCAGTACCTACCTGATCGACAAATCACGCATGGACTGGGCGCCGGGCATGGCGATTGCGGTTGCGCTGTCTTTCCTGCTGGTGTTCGGTGTGCTGTACGACGCGGTCTGCGAAATCTTCGGCCGGCGCAAGCACGGTGACCGCATCGTCGGCGTGTGCGTGGCCGTGCTGGTGTGCGTGGCGGCTTACCTGGCTTGCCGGTGGTTCGCCGGGCGCGCGGCTTTTCTGCTGATCGGCGCGATGCTGGCGACCGCCATGAGCGCCAACGTGCTGCTGTGGATCATTCCCGGCCAGCGCAAAGTGATCGCCGCCATCAAGGCCGGCCAGCCCGTCAACCCGCTGTATGGCCAGCGCGGCAAACAGCGCAGCGTGCACAACACCTACTTCACGCTGCCGGTGCTGTTTGCCATGCTTAGCAACCACTACAGTTTTACTTACAGCCATCCGCAGAACTGGCTGGTATTGATTTTGATGATGGCTGCCGGTGCGGCGATCCGGCAGTTTTTTGTGCTGCGCCACGGCTACAAGCTGGGCCGCAACCGCCATCCGCTGCCGTACGCGCTGGCGGGCGTGGTCGTGATCCTCGGTGCCATCGTCTGGATGAGGCCAGTCGCTCCTGATTTGATAGCTGCTCGCGCAGGTAATACCTGGGCTGGAGGCACAAAAGTCTATCAACAAGTGCAAAACGTGCTGGAGCAGCGCTGCTACCAGTGCCACGGCGCGCAGCTGCAGATGAAGAACGTCCGGCTCGATTCACCGCAGCTTGTCAGGCAACATGCGCAAGCGGTTTATCAGCAGGTGGTGGTGACGCGCATCATGCCGATGAACAACGCCACCGGTATCACCGAGCCGGAACGCCAGCTGCTCAAGCAGTGGTTTGAGGCGGGCGCCGAGACGCCGCCCTGACCGAACTCTGAAAGCTATTCCAGCTTGATACCGGCCGCGGTAATGATGCGCTTCCAGCGCGCGATGTCGGCGATGTACATCTCCGAAAAACGCGGGCCTGACAGGGGCGCGATTTGTGCGCCGGCCTTGGTCAGGCGTTCGCGCATCGCTGGGTCATCCAGCAGCTTGAGCACACTGGCGCTGATGAAGTCAGACACGTCTTTGGGCGTGCCGGCAGCCAGAAACACGCCTTGCCACAAGGTCATCTCGTAGTCTTTGGTGCCCGCTTCCTGCATGGTCGGCAGCTCCGGCGCGCCAGGAAAGCGTGCGGCGCTGGTCACCGCCAGCGCGCGCAGCTTGTCGCCCTTGTAGAGCGGCAGGCCGACCGGCATGCCGGCGAAGTAAAAATCGAGCTGGCCGCCGAGCACGTCGGTGGCTGCCAGCGAGCCGCTTTTGTAGGGAATATGCGCGGCCTGGATGCCTGTCAGCGCCTTGAACAACTCGCCGGCCATGTGATCGGAATTGCCGATGCCCGATGAACCGAAGTTGAACTGGTTCGGTTTGGCCTTGGCTGCGGCAATCAGCGACGGCACTGTCTTGTAGGGCGAGTTCGGGTTCACCACCAGAATATGCGGCGTGGCCGTCACGCCTGCCGTCGGCAACAGATCTTTTTGTCCATTGAAGGGCAGGTTGGGGTTGGCCGCCACGCTGATGGCCAGCCCGTTCTGTGCAAACAGGATTGTGTAGCCATCGGCCGGCCCTTTGGCCACGCCATCGGCGGCGATGTTGCCGGCCGCGCCTGCGCGGTTTTCCACGATGACTGGCTGCTTCCACAAGTCGGACAGACCCTGCGCGACCAGCCGGCCGATGATGTCGGTCGAGCTGCCGGGGCCGTAGCCGATGACGACCTTCACGACCTTGTCTGGGTAAGCGGCGGCAACCGGCCCGCTCATGACGCCAAACGCCAGGGCTACCGCCAGCAGAGTCAAACAGCGTTGAATGGTCTTGACGAGGTTTCGCATGGGAGCTGCCTTTGGTTGTTAGTGGATGGACGGGCGTGAAACGCTGCTTAGTTCCATGCTGAAGGTGAAACGCTTTTCCGGGTGCCGCGTCACCGTGACTTCAAACGGATCGCCCTTGCTGTCGAAGTAGCGCCGCAGGATGACCAGGCAAGGCGCGCCCGCCGCACAGCCCAGGAGTTTGGCGTGCTCGGCAGAAAACGAGGACGCATTCACCTCGATCTCGGCGCGGTCGATGCTGACATCGAAGTGACGCTCGATCTGCTCGAAAACCATGTCACGCGAGTGGCTCTTGAGCTTCGTCACCCGCGCGAATTTGCTCAGGATGTAGATGTCGGTCCAGGCTAGCGCGCTCTTTGATTGCTCGTCGCGACGCACAGCGCCGATCTGGTACCACGATGAGCCCAACGGCGACCTCAAGGTGGTTTGCAGTGTGGCGTCGCACTCGACATAATGCTCCATCCTGTTTTCGCGGTAGGTGTTGCGCGGGTAGCGGAGGATGTCGCGCAGCGTGTTGAAGTCCTGGCTGTAAACACGTGGCTGGGTGCTGGAGATGACTTTGGAGCTGGCGCCCTGGTGGCGCTCGATGAAGCCGCGTTCCTGCAAGGTCTTCAGGGCGTGACGCAATGTGTGGCGGCTTACCCCGGTTTGCGCGCACAGCACTTTTTCTGAAGGTAGCGACGACCCGACGGGCCAGTCCCCGCCACGGATTCGGCTCAACAAGTCATTGGTCAGGCGACCGTGCAGCGTTCTGGGCTGCGCGGGCGGAGTGTCTTGCTCAGGAAAGGCCATACATTTTCTTGCCGGCCACCGGCATGCGTGCCGTCAAGATGTCGCCCGACATCGACTCGGTGATGTAGATGGTCTTGCCATCGTCACCGCCGAAGCACAGGTTGGCCAGGTGGTGGTGGTGCTTGTTTTCGGAATACACCAGATGCGTGGGTAGCATGTTGCTGTCAAAGCGCCAGATGCCCACGCCAAGGTGGCACACCAGTAAGCCGTTCTCGGCATCCATCTCGATCCCGTCAGGCCCGGCTGCACCGCCGGAAAGCTGAATCGCCACCCCAGTCTTGGAAACGGATCCATCGGCCATCAGCGGCAGGCGCCAGATTTGCTGCGAGCGCGTGGCCGCGACGAAGCAATGCTTTTCCTGCGTGTTCAGCGTGATGCCGTTCGGGCTCGGCACGTTAAGCGCAAGACGGTCGAGTTGGCCATTGGCACGCAGCCGAAAGACGCGCCCCGTCGGGTCGGCGATGCCGGTCTGGCCCTGGTCGGTGAAGTACAGATCGCCGTTGGAGGCAAAGTGCAGGTCGTTCAATCCCTTGAAGCCTTCGCTGTACATCGAACCCAGCACGGTTTCTATCTTGCCGGTTTTGGTGTCAAGCGTGAGCAGACCCTGTTTGTAGCATGTGATGAAGGCGCGTCCGTCCTTGTGAAACTTCAATCCGTTGGGCCAGCCGTCGTATTGCGTGATCAGTTCCCAGTCGCCCTTGGGCGAGATGCGGAAGATGCGGCCGAACGGAATATCGACGAACCAGAGGTTACCGTCGCGGTCGAAAGACGGCCCTTCCAGAAAACATTCCACCTCGGCGCCCTGGCGGTTCGGGTCAGACCAGCCCGAGCGCGCCTTTTTGCGAAATTTGGCGGGCATCGACATGAACACTTCAGCCTTGATCAGTTCGGGCTGTTGAAACGGATTGAACATCAAAAAAGGTTCCTGTAGATTGGATTGCGTTTTGCTTTGCCTGTACGGACAAGAAAAACTTCGATTCGAGGATTCGGCTTATCGTTTGATAAGTTAGCCGATTGAGTTTAGTATCAAAGCCATGAATCTGCAACGTCTGAGAAAAATTGCGCAGACTGGTACGAACAAGTTGATCTGGAAAAAACTGAGGTTGCCGTGGAAACAATTGTTGAAAAAGTAGTGGTCATCGGGACCGGAACGATGGCGGCGGGCATAGGTGCCGGTTTCATCAACGCAGGTTTTGAAGTTGTCTTTCTGGGTCGTCAGATTGACAAGGCCCGGCAGTCATTGGCCGCCGCGCACCAGCTGGCTATCGGGCTGGCCGATGGATCGTCGCGCGAACCCGTGGGCGGGGTTGCCGGCCTGATCGACAGCTGGAACGACTGGGAAAACGTGGTCTGGGTGATTGAAACCATTGCCGAAGACCTGGCCATCAAGCGTCAGTTGTTCACGTCGCTTGATGCGCGCGTGCCGGCCGGCATTCCGATTGGCAGCAACAGCTCGGGCTTTCCAGTCACGCGCATTGCCGAAGGTTTGGCAACGCGTAGCCGCATGTTCAACGCCCACTACTTCATGCCGGCGCACCTGGTGCCGCTGGTGGAAGTCGCACTGGGTGAGGATTCAGACCCGGCGCTGGGCGAAGGGGTCTGCGCGCTGTATCGGCGCGCCGGTAAAAAGCCGGTGCTGGTTCGCAAAGACATTCCGGGATTTCTCGCCAATCGCATTCAGCATGCGTTGATGCGGGAAGCACTGGCGCTGATTGACAGCGGCATCGCCTCGCCGGAAGACGTGGATACGGCGGTGCGCTACAGCTTCGGCTTTCGTTACGCGGCCGCCGGGCCTGTCTTACAAAAAGAGATTTCGGGCTGGGACAGCATGGCCAAAGCCGCTGCTGAAATTTATCCGTCGCTGTCGAATACGCATGTGCTGGCTGAATGTGTCAGTGGGATCATCGCCGCAGGCCACACCGGCATGAAGGCGGGCGCAGGTTTCAGGCCGTGGTCGGCCGGCGAGATTGAGAGCGAACGGGCCGCTTATGAAAAACGGTTGAAGGCTGCCTTCGATGTGCTCACCATGGATGACCCTGGTGCGGAGCGTTCCCGCCAATGAGCAGCTGGGTTGCCAAGCCAGGAAACAAACCGTGGGAGGGCGCTGCGAGTGCAAGGGCCTGGTGTGAAGCCTGCATAAAATTCAGTCAAGGCGTCATATAGCGCATCATTTTTACAAGGTCACCGCATGATCGAAACCTCCGAAAAGCGCCTGATGGGTCCGGTGATCCGGCTGCACCCGAACGACAACGTGGTGGTGGCACGGGTCGATGTGCCGCTGGGCATGGCATTCGAGACTGATGTGGCCGGTGAACGTATCACCAGCAAATCGCAGGTCACGGCGGGCTACAAGATCGCCACGAAGAAAATTCTCAAGGGCCAGCCCATCCTCAAGTACAGCGTGACCGTCGGCTTTGCCCATGTAGACATCGAACCCGGCGCGCTGGTGCACAGCCACAACACCGAGTTTCGCGAGTTCGACCGCGACTACGCGCACGCCAGCGAGTTCAAGCCCGTCGAGCTGCTGCCCGAATCGGAGCGCGCCACCTTCAAAGGCTATGTGCGCTCCAACGGCAAGGTCGGTACGCGCAACTTCATCGGCATTTTATCCACCGTCAACTGCTCCGCCACGGTAGTCAACAAGATTGCCGAATGGTTCACGCCAGAGCGTCTGGCCGAGTTTCCGAATGTCGACGGTGTGGTGGCCTTCAGTCACTCGATTGGCTGCGGCATGGAGATGACCGGTGAGCCGATGCAGTTGCTGCGCCGGACGATGGCGGGCTACATTCGCCATCCCAATCTGGCCTCTGCGCTGGTGATTGGCCTGGGCTGCGAGCGAAACCAACTCAAGGGCTTGCTGGAGCAGGAAGAACTGGCGGCCAGCCCGCACCTGCACACATTCATCATGCAGGAAACGGGCGGTACGCGGCAGACCATTGCAGCGGGCATTGAGGCAGTGCGGGCGCTCTTGGCCGAGGCCAACAACGTCCGGCGTGAAACCGTCTCAGCCAGCCACCTGAGCGTTGGCTTACAGTGCGGCGGTTCGGACGGGTTTTCTTCGATCACGGCCAACCCGGCGCTGGGTGCGGCGGTGGACATTCTGGCGCGTCACGGAGGCACTGGCATATTGTCGGAAACACCCGAGATTTACGGCGTCGAGCACACGCTGACACGCCGCGCCGCCAGCCGGGCCATCGGTGAAAAGCTGATTGAACGCATTCGCTGGTGGAAGGATGTTTACTCGGTCGGCCGTGACGTGCAGATCAATGGGCAGGTCAGCCCCGGAAACCAGATCGGCGGCCTCGCCAATATTTTTGAAAAGTCGCTCGGCTCATCGATGAAAGGCGGCACCGGGCCGCTGATGGCCGTCTACCAATATGCCGAGCCCGTCACCACCAAAGGCTTTGTGTTCATGGACACGCCGGGTTTTGATCCAGTGTCAGCCACGGGCCAGATTGCTGGCGGCGCGAACCTGATCGCCTTCACGACGGGCCGCGGCTCGATGTTCGGCTCCAAGCCAGCGCCGTGCATCAAGCTCGCCACCAACACGCCGATGTTCAAGCGGCTGGAAGAAGACATGGACATCAACTGCGGCGAAATTCTCGACGGCACGGTCAGCGTTCAGGAAATGGGGCAGCGCATTTTCGAGCTGTTTTTGCGCACCGCTTCTGGCGAGGCATCGAAGAGTGAACTGCTGGGTTTGGGCGACTATGAGTTCGTGCCGTGGCAGATCGGGATCATGAGCTGATTCCATTTCTAAATCATCCGTGTACTTTGTCGGCTGCGCTTGCCGTACGTTTGTACTGTCTGCGCATCGCCTTCGCGTTCACGAATGATTTAGAAACGGAACTACAGAAATCTGGTCGCTATGCATTTGATAGCTTCTGGCGCAAGTAATACCTGGGCTAGCGGCATAAAACACTATAAATCTGACATAAAAATGCGCTCTGGCGGCGTGGGCGCGCTGTTCGCACCGCAGGCGTTCAGGTGCGCGTCCGACTGCCCAATCAGCTTGCCAGCGCCTTCATCTCCGTATACAAATCGCTCTTGCCTTCAAAGCCGATACCGGCCAGGTCCGGCATTGTGATGTGGCTGTCTTCGACCCGCACACCGTCCGGAAAGCCGCCGTAGGGCTGAAACAAATCGGGGTAGCTTTCATTGCCGCCCAGGCCCAGCCCGGCCGCGATGTTGAGCGACATCTGGTGCCCGCCATGCGGAATGCACCGGCGCGGCGACCAGCCGTGGGTCTTGATGACTTCCAGCGTGCGCTGGTATTCGCACAGGCCGTATGAAAGCGCGCAGTCGAACTGCAGCCAGTCGCGGTCGGGCCGCATGCCGCCGTGACGAATCAGGTTGCGCGCGTCTTGATGGCTGAACAAATTTTCCCCAGTGGCCATTGGTCCTGGATAGAAATCAGCCAGTGCCGCCTGCAGCGTGTAGTCGAGCGGGTCGCCGGCTTCTTCGTACCAGAACAGCGGAAATTGGCGCAGCATCTTGGCGTAGGCGATGGCGGTTTCCAGATCGAAGCGGCCGTTGGCATCGACCGCCAGCCGGCCACCACTGCCCAGTTCAGCCAGCACTGCTTCGATGCGCGCGCGGTCTTCGTCGATGGACGCGCCGCCGATTTTCATCTTCACCACCGTGTAGCCGCGGTTGAGGTAGCTGCGCATCTCGCCGCGCAGGGCGGCCATGTCCTTGCCGGGGTAGTAATAGCCGCCGGCTGCATAGACAAACACTCTGGGGTCGGCGACCAGACCGTGCCGATCGGCCAGCAGGCGAAAAAGCGGCTTGCCGGCGATCTTCGCCACCGCGTCCCACACCGCCATGTCAAGCGTGCCGACAGCCACCGAGCGCTCGCCATGACCGCCCGGTTTTTCATTATTCATCATGGCGGCCCAGATGCGGTCGGGGTCGAGGTTGGTGCCGGTATCGTCCAGCAACTTGCCTGGCTCAGCTTCCAGCAGGCGCGGCGCAAAGCGTTCACGAATCAAGCCGCCCTGCCCATAGCGACCGTTCGAGTTGAAGCCATAGCCGACCACGCGCTGGCCATCGCGAAACGCATCAGTCACCACGGCCACCAGGCTGGTGGTCATTTTTGAGAAGTCGATGTACGCGTTACGAATCGGTGAGGCAATCGGCTTGGTGATTTCACGAACGTCGATGATGCGGATGGACATGGTGGGCTCAGGTTAAGTCAGGTCGGATGGGGGTAAATCTGCGGCATGGTAACAGTCTCATTCCCTTAAGATGATTCATCGCTGGCACAAACTTCAATCAGAGGAAAATCCCATGAAAACCTACAACATCGCGTGCATCCCGGGTGACGGCATCGGCAAGGAAGTGGTGCCTGCCGGCCAGACCGTGCTGGAAGCGCTGGCCGCAACGCAAAACACTTTCAAGTTCAACTTCAGCTCCTTCGACTGGGGCGGTGACTATTACCGCCAGCACGGCGTGATGATGCCGGAAGATGGGCTCAATGACCTGCGCGACAAAGATGCGATTTTGTTCGGCTCGGCCGGTGATCCGGATATTCCTGACCACATCACCTTGTGGGGCCTGCGACTGAAGATTTGCCAGGGCTTCGACCAGTACGCCAATGTGCGGCCGACGCGCATTTTGCCGGGCATCGAGTCGCCGCTGCGCAACTGCAAGCGTGAAGACCTGAATTGGGTCATCGTGCGTGAGAACTCCGAAGGCGAATACTCGGGCGTAGGCGGCCGGGCGCATCAGGGCCATCCCATCGAAGTCGCCACCGATGTCTGCATGATGACCCGCGTCGGTGTCGAGCGCATCATGCGCTTTGCCTTCAGGCTGGCCCAGTCGCGGCCGCGCAAGCTCCTGACGGTGGTCACCAAATCCAACGCGCAGCGCCACGCGATGGTGATGTGGGACGAAATCGCGCTGCAGATCAGCCAGGAGTTCCCGGATGTGACCTGGGACAAGGTGCTGGTTGATGCCTGCACCGACCGCATGGTGAACCGGCCTGCATCGCTCGACACGCTGGTCGCCACGAATTTGCATGCCGACGTACTTAGCGACCTGGCCGCGGCACTGGCCGGCAGCCTGGGCATCGCGCCTACCGGCAACATCGACCCCGAGCGCCGCTACCCCAGCATGTTCGAGCCGATTCACGGTTCGGCGTTTGACATCATGGGCAAGGGCCTGGCGAATCCGGTTGGTACCTTCTGGAGTTGCGTGATGATGCTGGAGCATCTCGGCGAACACGCGGCGGCAAAGCTGTTGATGCAGGCGATCGAGACCGTCACGGCCAACCCTCAACTCCACACCGGCGATCTGGGCGGTAAGGCCACCACCCGGGAAGTCACCCATGCGGTTTGCGCGCTGCTGACTAAAAATGGCGATGCGCAGCGGCTCGCTGCCTGAGTCCAACCTGCTTACAAAGGACACGCACCATGAAAAAGTTTCTGCCCCACCTCGCAAGCATCGCCTGCCTTGTTGCTTCACCTCTTGTGATGGCGCAAGCGCCAGTTTGCCCCGAAAAAAACGTGCTGTACTGGCAAGCCTTTCCGCCCGGCGGCGAGTCTGATCTGTCGGCCCGCCATCAGCAAGTGGTACTGAAGAAAAAATGTGCCGCCATCGACACCATCATCCAGTACAAGGCCGGTGCCGGCGGCGGGCTGATGTGGTCGCAGATGAACAGTCTGCCGGGTGATGGCCTGAATGTCGTCGGCATCAATCTGCCGCACATTGTTTTCCAGCCGATCGAAGGCGAGGTGCAGTACAAGACCGCCGACATCACGCCGGTGTACTGGTTTCACTTCACACCCGACGCGCTGGTGGTGCCCGAGTCCAGCCCGCACAAGACCTTTGCCGAATTCATCGCCGCAGCCAAAAAAGATCCGGGCAAGATGAACCTGGGGGGCTCGGGGTTGAACTCTGCCAATCACGCCTCGCACGAGCGGCTGAACGCAGCCTTCGGCGTCAAAAGTACCTACGTTCCCTACAAAGGCACGGGCGACATGGCGCTGGCCGTCGTGGGTAGCCAGATCGATGGGGCCGTGACGTACACGCCGTTTGCCATCGCCAACAAAGGCAAGGTGCGCACGCTGGCCGTCGCCATGGAAAAACGCCATCCGCTGCTGCCTGATGTGCCGACGTTCAAGGAGCTCGGCGTTGATTGGGTAGACGGCGCCTACCGAGGCATCGGTATGCCGAAATCCACACCACCGGAAGCCCGCAAGAAAATGTCCGACATGTGGGCTGCCCTGAACGCCGAAGCCGAGATGAAAGAGCTGGCCGCCAAAAGCGGATTCGAGCTGGTCAACGTCGGCGTGGCGCAAATGGACGCCTTTATGGCCGAGCGGACCAAGGTGTATGTCGAGGGGGCGAAGCGGCTGGGGTTGGGTAAGAAGTAAATGCCTTTCCAACCGGCCATTTAATTGAAAAAGAGTAAGTAGCCAGACAGTTACTTAAAATCTCCTCCGGCAAAGGTATCGCTATCAAGAGTTCTCAGAGTGTTGTCATTTCAAGATATTTTTCAGGCAACCAACTTAACGATTGCCTCAACCACCCAGCTGATACGCTACTAGATTTCAATGCTTCACTAAACCATGAATGCCCATAGCACTGCGGTAACTGCAAAATTTCGATACCGATAAGGTAATCTACCCCCTCGGGAGGCTTTTTCAAATCGCTTTTCAATTTGACTTGAATTGAGACACGTTTCTTGGGTGGTAATACGATCTGTGCTATCTCGATGGTCTCGTTTGTATTATTAAATGCAAATAAATCTACGCCTTGCATATTGCCGCCTCTATAGGCTGGAACAAAGCATCCAGCTTCTTCGAATATTTTGGCAACTAAGGTTTCTAGCTCAAAACTACTTAAACAGATAAGTGCGTTTTCTAAAGATAAAATGGTCGGAGTAGCAATCTTTTGTTTAAGTAGATTTTTTATTGCGAGAATATTGCCACGGTTCTTTATAGGCCTGAAAGTACCGGATGAGTAATGTCTATTGGCACCAATCCCAGCGAGGACCGTCGGCACATCGGCAATAGAAAACGAAGCATGCTCTTTTACTGGTAATAGCTTTACCCATTTTTCCAATCCTTCATGATCCTTTCGCACCGTGGATATTTTGAAAATAATATTTCCATTCGGCTCAAAAATACGAACACGACCTCCATAAATAACAATGATAAATTTGCCTTTGTTATTCTTTCCGCAGTCGAAAAAATCAACTCCCTGCTGATTTGCTCCACCTTTTTCCAGAAAATCCTCTGTATTATCATAATCACAGTTATAGTAAATTGGAATAGCTGAATAGTCAACTTCACTAGTTCCTTCTAGATATTCTTTCGCATGTATATTTCCACTATTAATTTTTGCGTAGTAATAAGTACATATAGGATTATTAAGTATGTCCTCCCTATCTCCAATAGATGCAAACATCACAACAGTATCACTAGTATCAGACATTAAATCTCCTTTAGATTAAAACTTTGCTCGACTTCGATTCGTAAACTTATTCGGTCGCTTGAGTGGGCAGTAGTAAAAAACGCCATAATTAAACTGTTTTATACGGGTGATGTGTGGAGAATTTCAAACTCTAGTTATATTTGCCCTACAAAAAACTGCCACAACCGAACCATCGCATAAGTATCCAGCGTGCAATAGCGCCTGAGTTGTACGTCAAGACTCGCTTTTTCTTCAGGTGATGTAAACGGGTCAATGGCCCGAAAGTAAGCCTCAACAGCCCCACCACCATGCTGCACGCCTTCAAGCGCTTCATATGACAGCGAGGGCACCAGCGCAGGCAATACCTTCTTGATACTCCAGCTGCCTTGCATGTCAGGGTGGTAATAGTGTTGTTGGGCCACAGGAAGCAGATCAACGATTCGATCCACGATTTTCAGCAAGCGGGCCGCGAATGCTGGAAAACGCAGGGCCAGCTCACGGATACGGCTTTTTTCGAATCCTGCGCTGTACGCAAGAATTGCACCGTCATCGCTGCAAGACGCTATCAACGCTTCTGTCAGCGCCAGCGATGGGTCGTTGCCTGAGAGGGCCAGAAATTCTGAGTGGCTCAATTCACTGGACGCGTTCAGGTGATGGCAGGAAAACTGAAATGGTATTTGCTGGTAGGGGCGCGTGCCCGCCCAGCGAGGCACTGCAAACTGGATGGTTTCGAAGTCCAGAAAATACAGCGGCGGCTTGTGTGCGGCCTGCTGCGCAAGCTGGGTGGCTGCACCTTCGGCGTTGAAGTAAATCTCGCCACTTACCGACAGCTGTTTCACGCGTAGCTGAATGATATTGAGCAGGTCGTCGGGCACGTCCCGCAAATCCTGACTGGGCGAAGTTGTCAGGTGCTGCTTCAATGCCTTGGCCTGCACGCGGGGCAGCCAGGCGACAGGGTATTCGGGCTGCACTTCATGACTGCGGCAATGGTCAATAAAACCGCACTCGAACGGGCTCGTGCATTGCTTGCCGGCTGAAATAACAGGTGCCTCGGGCAATTGTGTTATCTGCTGCGCGCCTTCAACCCAGCCTGCCACCTCGGTGTGGCGGGCGAAGGCTTCGTCCGTCAGATCGACTTCCGTCAATAAGCCCTGGTAGTCATTGCCCCCGTGATACGTCCAGCTCGAATCAATATGCGCCAGCGCTACCGAGTGAATGTGCAAACCGGCGGACCGCGCCACATAGCTCTGAACGGCGATGTCGTCACGGTGATAGTCCTTGACGCGGGTTGAGGACTTGACCTCGACCATACGCCATGATGTGCCTTGCGCTGACTTGACGGGCAGCAGCACGTCGGCCAGAGACAGCGCGCCGTTGGCTGAAAAGCTCGCTTCAAAAATGGGAGCGTCGGCACCGAGCAGGCTCTTTGTGCGGGCGAAGGCCTGATCCCAGCCCTCGGTATGCGGGTCCAGCGTGGTGCCGGTTTTTTCAGGGTCGTACAGCCACCGCGCCAGCTCGCCAACCTCGTTGCCCTGATCGAATCTGGCTTGCGCATCGGTCGATTCTGATTTCAACGAGGGCTGGTGAATTTCGAGCCACAGGCGTTTTGGGCACTGCCGATACGCGAGCAGTTTGGATTTTGAGAGGTTTCGCATGGATGCCTGGTTAAAGCCGCAATTGATCATCGCACGATATGAAACAAGATGTGTCGGTTTGAGTTGGGGTTAACTGCTGCGGCAATACGACCGCAACCCGGTCACGATGACTCGTCTTCATGAGCCCCATCGGATACGCTGGCAAGCTCGTCCCTTATTTCATCCACTGCCGTCGCATAGGCCCGGCACATTCTTATAAATTGGCTGCGTATCAGTCCGTCGCGGTAGCTGATCGCATGGTCTGCGTACAGACGGTCTTCATGGACGTGCAGGGCTGGAAACAGCAACTTGCCATTTAATTGGTTGCAGAAGATGAAACGATCGGCTTGCGCGAAGGAAGGCTCTGGCCGTAGATAGGTACGAAAGGAGATGAGGTGCCAGCCTGGGTAGACGCGTATCCAGAAAGGAAACATCCCGTTTTCGGTGACATAGATTCTGCCGTCGTCTTCAAGTGTGTGCTCCATCGTGGCCTGCTCAAGCTCAAGCGACAGGCTAACCAGATTGACTTTGTCTTGTTCGATGAAAATGTGCATGGTGTAGCTCCAGTAAAAGGGCAGGGGGTGTTGATCCTCAGGTTGCGTGCAAGGCGCGTTGCGCCAGCCACTGCCGCAAATCGGTCAGGACCTGCAGATCCCGGGCGCGGCCTTGCAGCAGTGGCGTCTGTGCAATCAATTCGCCCGCCTCATCAAGCGATACCCAGCGTGTCTGGCTGGTTTCGCCCTGAAATTCAGCGGGCTGCCCCATTGGCTCCATCACAAAAAACACGGTCGTTCCGGTTGAGCCGCTGTAAACGTCAGGCAGGCGTCCCCTGATGCGTGCGGCGTAGCCCATTTCCTCGGCCACCTCGCGCAAAGCGGTTTGCTGCGGACTTTCACCAGGCTCCGGTTTGCCTTTGGCAAAAGTCCATGCGTAGCCTCCAAAATGGCTTGTGGGTTCGCGCAGTAACAATTGGCCCTGGTCGTTGAGTAGCACGCCGCCGTAGGAGGTGGCCTCTGGGACGGCGCAACGGCTCAGGGCGCGCTTGGAATTCCAATCGAAGCTCGCGTCTTCTTGCAGCACGTTGAGCCTGCTCCACACGGCGTGGTAAAGATCAGCCCGATCATTCCCTTGAACACGGGCGACTTCATCCTTGAAATTGTCATAGCAGATGCTGGCCATCAACGCGGACATGGCCCGTGCCGCGGCTTGGCGCGGCGCGGTGGCGCGAAAGCGGTAGTCGTTGTAAGAGCTTTCCGTGATCGAGCCGAGCAGCGGAAGCACGGTACGCCGCAAGGCGTCCAGGTCAGCTGCCACGCGGGCGCGGATGGTCAAAGTGTTTGCCGCTCTGTCAGCAGGTTTTTGCACGATGCTGAAAAAGCCGATCGGGGTGATGATCCACATGGTTTTTTTGCCTTTAAAAGTCCGCTTTGACGGATAAAGGCAATTGTGAATCCTGAATAGCTCATGGAGTGAGCTAGTAGCTAAGGAACTCTTGAAAACGTGTGAACGGTGTGTTCAGGTTCTTGGCGTTGCACACCGCAGGCGAAAAATCAGTGGCTCCGCCAGTTCCTTGCCGCGCAGATTTTGCAGCCAGTCTTCGGGCAACCTGGACATGCCAAAGCGCAATCCGGCCAGTCCTCCTGCCAATGCGGCCGTGGTGTCTGTGTCGTTGCCGAAAGCGATGGCTTGCCGAATCGCCTCACGAAAGCTGTTTGCCTTCAAGGTGGACAGGCACGACCACAAGCTATCGACCACATAGCCTTTTCCGCTGGGGCAATGCGTCCGTGGCCATGCACAGATCCAGTCCAGCGTCGCTACTAAGCCGTCACGTTCTGGCTCCATCCACTTCTGGTAGATCGTTCGCAGTGTCAAGATGGCCTGGGCGACCGTGCTGTCTGATTGAGCCAATGCTGTAGTTGCCACATCGTTGGACAGCCCTCGCGCAACCAGCACGTAAAGGGCGCAACTGACCAGTGACTGGGCGTGTGCATGCGTGACACGGCTTTGCGCGTGGGCCATCTGCACCAGCTCCTCGTCGCTGCCCTCATGCCATAAGGCCACCGGTAGCGTCCGCATGAGACTGCCGTTGCCATTGCTGTGCTCATCCGCTTCGTTGGCCTGCTCAACAACGAGGCCTTGCGCGAAGCGACGCAGCACGCGCTCAGTCTGCAAACCGACGTCAAATACCGTGTGGTCTACCCACAGCCAGCCTTTGCGCCAGCGCAGCAAATCGTGCGCAAAAGCATCGGCGTTGAAGCCGCCGTGCTCTTGAAGGTGGTGCAACAGGACCAGCGCCTGGCTTCCGTCGTCGCTCCAGGTGCCGGGCAGGACGCTGGAATGGGCGCGGTCGAAGTCCGCGGGCGGACTCATGTCGAGGTAGCTCAGGTCCGGGATTTCGTCTGGCGATGTGAATTCGTAGGGCACGCCCAGCGCGTCACCCAACAGCAGGCCCCACATTGCGGCGGAGGTGCTTGTTTTCATATTGATTTGGTTCCCTGAACGATTCTGATCGGCATTATTTTGTGGTGCTACCGGCTCATAGAATGAGCCTTCAAAAAAGCAGCGTAAAAGCAGCGCGACCGATATTCAGGGTTTGTATTGCTGCCGCGCTGCGTCCAGGCGGGCGAGTACAGCCCGCTGAAGCGCAGGCGGTGAAATGACGCGCACCTGCTCGCCATGACGAAGTATGTCCATGATCAGTTCTGTGGGGTTGAGATAAGGCAGCTCAATCTCAAGGCTGCCATCGCCCAGCTTGCGGGTTTTCTGATTGGGGTGCCAAAGCTCTGACTCGACCCAACGCGCGCTCATCGGGGTAAAGCGCAGAACAGCCCATTGGGCCGCGTTGCCGTTGTAGATTCCGTAGCCGTCATTGAGTTCGGCTTCAACTTTTTTTGTAGACAGGTCGCGTGCCGGGGTTTCCATCATGGCGGACTGCTCAATGGCGTCCAGCGCAAACATGCGCAGGCTTTTGCTAGTATGGCACCATGCGTCCAGATACCAGTTCTCCCGGTAGTAGCTCAGTCGTTGCGGCGAAACCTCACGTAAAGAAACTTCGTTGCGATGGCGGCTGTGATATTGAAATTTGAGCCGTTTGCGCATCATCAGGGCATTACCCACAGTTTCGAAACACGCAAGCTGGACGGTACGGCGCTGGCTGGCCGCTATCAGCTTTACCCGGGTTGCAACTGCTTCAGCAGGGGTGTCGGCGCTGGCCAGCAGCCCCGTGATCCGAGCCATGAGGGGCTGGATATGAGGCCCGAGCAGCCCGCCTACATCCATGTCGGTGAGCAACTGGTGCATCGTGAGAAGGGCACGTATTTCCTGCGGAGAAAACCAAAGTCCCGGCAATTGATGTCGCTCTCCATGGCGGGGCGTCGCCATCTTGTAGCCTCCCGTGAAGCGGTCGTATTCGATGGGGGCGTTGAGCCGGTCACGTAGGTAAGCCAGGTCGCGTTTGAGCGTGGCGGGGGAGACTTCAAGCGCAGCAATCATGTCGGCGAAGGTGACCGTCCCTCGGTCATGCAGCATTTGCTCTATCCGGTAAAGGCGTGCGGTTTGGCTCATGGGGCAAAGTTTAAGTGACCGATGGTTCCAATTACGGTGCATGTATCCCGGGCATCGACAACGGCACAATACGCGAAGGAGACCTCACCCATGACCGCGCCCGACCCCGCCCGCCAGCCCCGAGAGTTCCTCGAAACTCTTTACCGTGCAGCAGTCACGCGCGCCTTGCCGCTGCACAACACCGCCGCTTTTTTACCAGCGCCTCCGCAAGGCCGCACCATCGTCATCGGTGCCGGCAAGGCAGGTGGCGCGATGGCGCAGGCGCTCGAAGCGTTGTGGCCTGCTGACAAACCCCTCGAAGGCCTGGTCGTCACGCGTTATGGCCACATCCCGCCGCGGCCTGCTGGTCTCAAGCAGCGTATCGACATCGTCGAAGCCTCGCATCCCGTGCCCGATGCGGCGGGCCTGGCGGCGGCGCAGCGCATTCTGGCGATGGTGCAGGGTTTGACGAAAAGTGACCTGGTCTTGTGCTTGATTTCTGGCGGCGGTTCGGCGTTGCTCACCTTGCCGGCCGACGGCTTGAGCCTGGAAGATAAGCAGCGCATCAACAAGGAATTGCTCAACTCAGGCGCCAACATTGGCGAGATGAACTGCGTGCGCAAGCACCTCTCGCGCATCAAGGGCGGGCGCCTGGCGGCCGCGTGCGCGCCGGCGCGCGTCGTGACCCTCACCATCAGCGATGTGCCGGGCGACGACCCTTCGGTGATTGCCAGCGGGCCGACGGTGCCTGACGTGACGACCTGTGCCGACGCCTTAGCCATCTTGAAGCGCTATGGCATCGACATTCCTTCAGCCGTTCGCGCGCAGCTGGAAAGCGGCGCACTCGAAACCCCCAAGCCTGGCGACGACGCATTCAACGGGCATGAAGTGCACATGATCGCCACACCGCAGCAGTCACTCGAAGCGGCAGCGCAGGCGGCGCGCGCGGCGGGTATTGAGGCCTATATCCTTAGCGACGAGATGGAAGGTGAGTCACGCGAAGTCGGCAAGGTGCATGCGGCCATCGCGCGCGCCGTCGCGCGACCCGCCGATTCTTCGCGGGCGGTGGTATCGAAAAACCAGCCCCTCCAGAAGCCCTGCGTGATTCTGAGCGGCGGCGAAACGACGGTCACCGTGAAGCCTTTGAGAGATGAAGCAATGCGAGGCAAAGGCGGTCGTGCCGGCGAATTCTGCCTCGGCCTGGCGCTGGCGCTGCAGGGCCAGCCGGGTGTGTACGCCCTTGCGGCTGATACCGACGGCATCGACGGCATGGAAGACAACGCCGGCGCCTTCGTAGCGCCCGACACGCTGGCTAGAGCCGTGGCGCAAGGCATGAAAGTCGATGCGTTCCTGGACCGCAACGACGCCTATGGTTACTTCCAGCCGCTCGGCGATCTGGTCATCACCGGGCCGACGCATACCAATGTGAATGATTTTCGGGCGCTATTGATTTTATAGCTGTCGACGCAGGTATTTCGTGGGCTATAGGTTGATCTCGCTTTGAAATTCGGTCTATCACCCTTGATGTGGCGTTCACAGAAACGAAATCAGTGGGCCAGCGCCTGCAACACATTTTCTGCTGTGGCCGGTGCCGTCAACTGCACCGCGCCTGTGGCGCCTTTGGCCCGCGCCACCGCATCACGCAGCGCCTCGAACACACTGATCGCCAGCATCAGCGGCGGCTCGCCCACGGCCTTGCTGCCGAACACGTTGTCTTCGCGGTTCGGCTCTGGCCAAAGCGCGACATTAAAGTGTTCAGGTACATCGCCCGTCGCCGGAATTTTGTAGGTGCTGGGTGCGTGGGTGCTGAGGTGGCCCTTGTCGTTCCACACCAGTTGCTCGGTTGTCAGCCAGCCCATGCCCTGAATAAAGCCGCCTTCGATCTGGCCGATGTCGATGGCCGGGTTGATCGAGGTGCCGACGTCATGCAGGATGTCGACCTTCAGCACGCGGCTTTCGCCGGTCAGCGTGTCGATAGCCACTTCGGTGCAGGCGGCGCCGTAGGCAAAGTAATAAAACGGGCGGCCCGTCAGCGTGGTTTTGTCGTAATGTATTTTCGGTGTGCGGTAAAAACCGTCGCTCCACAACTGGATGCGGTTGGCGTACGCGAGCTTGACGACTTCGGCGAACGACCGCGCTTTGCCGGGCGTTAACACTTGGCCACCTGCAAAGCGAACAACACCAGCACCGCAGCGGTCCAGGCCGGCGACAAACTGCGCGATGTTGTCACGCACGTTGCGCGCGGCGTATTGCGCGGCCCGCGCGTTCAAATCGGTGCCGGCCGACGCGGCGGTGGCTGACGCGTTCGGAATCTTGCTGGTGTCGCTGGCGGTGCTTTGCACCTGCTCAAACGCCACGCCCAATTCATCGGCCACGATTTGCGCCACCTTGGTGTTCAGCCCCTGGCCCATTTCGGTGCCGCCGTGGTTCACCATCACGCTGCCGTCGGTATACACATGCACCAGTGCGCCGGCCTGGTTGAAAAGGGTGGCAGTGAAAGAGATACCGAACTTGACCGGTGTGATCGCGATGCCGCGCTTGATAACCGGGCTGCCCTTATTCCATGCCGAAATGGCCTGAAGCCGAGGTCGATACTGAGCAGTCAGCTCCAATTTTGATAGCAGCGGTTCGAGGATGTTGTCTTCGACCGTCATCTGGTAGTGGGTGATGTTGCGATCATCAACGCCATACAAATTGCGCCGGCGAACATCCAGCGCATCCAGCCCCAGCGTGCGCGCGATGTCGCTCATGATGGTCTCGGTCACGATCATGCCTTGCGGTCCGCCGAAGCCACGAAAAGCGGTGTTGCTCTGGGTGTTGGTCTTGCAGCGGTAGGAGGCGATCTCGACGTCCTGCAAAAAGTAGGCGTTGTCGACATGAAAAACAGCGCGGTCCGCGACCGGCCCCGACAGGTCTGCGCTGAAGCCGCAGTTCACCGCCATCAACAATTTCAAGCCGGTGATGCGGCCCGTGTCGTCGAAGCCGACGGTGTAGTCATACGCAAACGGATGGCGCTTGCCGGTGATCAGGAAATCGTCGTCACGGTCCAGCCGCAACTTGACGGGGCACTTCAACTTGTTCGCAGCGACAGCCGACCACACCGCCAACTGCCCGGCCTGCGTTTCCTTGCCGCCGAAGCCGCCGCCCATGCGCCGGCATTCGACGCGCACCGCATGGTTATCAATGCCCAGCGCATGTGACACCCAGTGCTGCACCTCGCCGGGGTGCTGCGTGCTTGAATAAATGAGCCACTGGTTCTGCTCTTGCGGCACCACGTACGCGACCTGGCCTTCAAGGTAGAAATGCTCCTGGCCGCCGACTTCCAGCGTGCCGTGCAGCGTGTGCGCGGCGCTGGCCAAAGCCGCCGCTGCATCGCCGCGCCTGACGAACACCGGCGGCAGCACATAGCTTTCGGCTTTCATCGCGTCGTGCACGTTCAAAATTGCCGGCAATGCCTCGATGCGGCACACCACCTTGCGCGCCGCGCGCCGCGCCTGCATCACCGATTCGGCGATGACCAGCCCGATCACCTGGCCCACATGCTGCACGGTGGCCTGCGCAAACACCGGCTCGTCGTGCGCAAAGTTGCCCAGCATCGGGTCGCCCGGAATGTCGCTGGCCAGGATCACGTCGCGCACGCCGGGCATGGCGCGCGCCGCGGTACTGTCCACGCCCAGCAGGCGGCCATGCGCGACGGTGGACAGGATGGGCGCGGCGAACAGTGTGCCGCGAATCTCCGGGATATCGTCAACGTAAGTGGCGCTGCCGGTGACTTGCGCGCGGGCACTTTCGTGAAATTTGGAGACGCCTGCAGCCTGGGCTGGCGGGCTCGGTGAAGCGACAGGCTCTTGCACGGCCGGTAAAGCCGCATGCGCAATGGCGGCGTTCAGCTGCGGGTCGTCCACCGCATCGCGGCTGACAGATATGTCGCGGAGATCACCGCCCGCACTCATGGCGCCTCCTCCAGCGCGAAGGCCTGCAGGTTGATCTGCTGCAGGCCCTGGCTCTCAAACCAGTAACGCTGCAGCAGATTGCCCAGGACTTCACGGCGGTAGTCGCCGGAGGCGCGCATGTCGGAGATCGGTGAGAATTCTGCGCGCAGTGTGGTGATGGCGTGCTGTACGGTGGCAGCAGTCCACGGCTGTCCTTTTAACGCGGCTTCGGTTTGGGTAGCGCGCACTGGCGTGGCTGCGACCCCGCCGACGCCGATGGATGCGTGGATGACGATGCCGCTTTCAGTTCGCAGGCTGATGGCGAGGCAGACGGCGGAGATGTCATCGTCGAAGCGTTTTGAAATTTTGTAGATTTGGAGTGTTGCGGGCAGCCCCACACCCCCGCCCACTCCCCAAAGGGGCGAGGGAGCAAGAGAAGGCGGCCCCCATCCCAGCCCTAACGCAGCGGGGAAGGGAGCAATGCGTTTTGTCCCCTCTCCCTCTGGGAGAGGGCTAGGGTGAGGGCTCCCCGATCCCTTTGATACATCAACCGTACGCGAAAGGATGCTCCCCGGCTTCGGCGCCTTGATCCAAGCCAGCACTTCATCAGGCGCCATCACATTGGTGCGATACCCCGTGTACAGCCGCTCCAGCGGCATCTCCCGGTAACCCCGAATACTCATCAGCACGACGTTTGCACCCAGCGCAATCAGCAGCGGCATCGAGTCGCCGATCGGCGAGCCGTTGGCCACGTTGCCGCCCAGCGTGCCCGAGTTGCGCACCGGCAGGCCGGCAAAACGTGCCGCAAACGCATGCAGCTGCGGCCAGTGACCGCTAAGGGCGGCATAGGCGTCGACCAGCGGCACGGCCGCACCGATGGCGAGGTGATGCGGGTAGTCTTCAATACGCCGCAACTCCTCAACTTTGGTCACGTCAATGATCTTGTCGAACTGCAGGTGCTGCTTGGTCACCCACAGGCCCACGTCGGTGCAGCCGGCAACCAGCTGCGCGGCGGGATGGGCTGCGCGTTGTTGCAGCAGTGCAGCTAGCGTACGCGGTGATTTATAAGGCAAATCGGCCTCTAGCCCAGGTAAATCATGCGCAAGCAGCTCCAGTTTTGATAGCAAGGCAGCTTCGTCAATGCGAGCTGGTGGCAGCGCGCTCATGGCCTGAGCAGCATCCAGAATCGGCCGGTAGCCAGTGCAGCGGCACAGGTTGCCTGAGAGTTCCTCGACCGCCATCGCGCGGGTGATGGCGGTGCCATGGGTGACATGGTTGTTGTACATGCCGAACAGGCTCATTACGAAACCCGGAGTACAAAACCCGCATTGGGAGCCGTGCGCCTGCACCATCGCTTCTTGCGCCGGATGCAGCGCGCCATCAGCGCCTGAAATGTCTTCGACGGTGTATAGCGCCATGCCGTCAATCGAATGCGCCAGCCGGATGCAGCTGTTGACAGCGCGGTAGCGGATGGCGCTGTGGTCTGCTTCGCCCAGCACCACCGTGCAGGCGCCGCAGTCACCTTCGCCGCAGCCTTCCTTGGTGCCGGTGCAGGCCAGGTCCTCGCGCAGCAAATCAAGCAGCGTGCGGCTGGGTGGTACATTGGAAAGCGACACGATTTCACCGCGCCGCACGAAGCGGATCGGGCGGCTGCCGGGGGTTGCAACAGGTTCAGTGGACATTGATTTCAGGGTAAAACTTCAGGCCACCGGCGACATACAAAAGCAAGTATCAGGGACATGGACAAAAGCATATGGGAGAGCAGGCGAAAAACCAGATGATGTTCGACAAGATTGACCTTCATTTGATCAGGGTCCTGAATACCGTGTTGACCGAACGCAGCGTTTCCCGTGCCGCCATTCGCCTGGGCATGTACCAACCCGCCGTCAGCGCCGCGCTGAAGCGCCTGCGTGTGCTGGCCGGAGACCCGATTCTGGTGCGTTCAGGCGCCGGTATGGTGCCTACCGATGCAGGGCTGCGCATGGTCGAACCATCAGCCAGCATTTTGCGTGCCGCCGGCATGCTGTTCAGCGACGCGCGGGGCTTTGAGCCTGCCACCGCCGAAGTCACGTTTCGTCTGGCCGCCAGCGACTACCTCGACCCGCTCTTTCTGCCGCAACTGGTCGCGCAGATCAAGGCGCAGGCACCGCGCTGTCACATTGAGATTCACCCGCTGTCGGCCGAATCGGACTACCGCAGCCACCTGGCGCAGGGGCAGGTCGATATCGTGATTGGCAACTGGACGTCGCCGCCCGACGACCTGCACATGGGCCGCCTGTTTGGCGACGAGGTGGTCTGCGTGGTCGCCAAAGACCACCCGGCGGTGCGGCGCGGCTGGGCCGATACCGCGGCTTGGCTGGAAGCCGAGCACATCGCGCCCGGCGCCACACACCCGGGCGCGAAGGGCGTGATCGACGAACATCTGGGCAGCCTCGGGCTGGCGCGTAACATCACCGTGCGCTGCCCGCATTTCAGTTTGATGCCGGCCATGGTGGCATCAAGCTTGCTGGTCATGACGACCGGTCGCCAGTACTGCGAACGCTTTGTGAATGTGCTGCCGGTGAAGATATTGCCGTGCCCGATAGCCTTTCCCCGCATGATGTATTACCAGCTCTGGCACGAACGCTCGCATGCCTCAAACGCGGCCAAATGGCTGCGTGAACGCGTCAAGTCGGTGGCGGCGGCGCTACGAAAAGAATAGCTGCTTGCGCAGGTATTACCTGGGCTAGAGGCCTGAAACACTTGTAAAACAGTAAAAATGACCCTGCTGCGGCGCTTCCTGAACACTTTTTAACCGTCATGACCGATTCCCTTCACGCCCCCGCCATTCAGCCCGGCATTCAGCCGCGTCTGGCGTTGGCCGGCATCACCAAAAGCTACCCCGGCGTGGTCGCCAACAGTGACATTTCCCTAGTCGTGCAGCCCGGTGAAATCCATGCGGTACTCGGCGAAAACGGCGCCGGAAAATCGACGCTGATGAAGATCATCTACGGCGCTGTCGCTGCCGACGCGGGCACGGTGATGATGGACGGCCAGCCGGTCGCGGTGCGCGACCCGCACGAGGCGCGGGCACTGGGCATCAGCATGGTGTTTCAGCATTTCAGTCTGTTCGACACGCTGACGGTGGCCGAAAACGTCTGGCTCGGGCTGGGCAAGGATTTGAGTCTGGCCGAAGTGTCAGAACGCATCACGCAGACGACGCAGGCTTACGGGTTAAAACTGGACCCTGCGCGGCCGGTGCACACGCTGGCCGTCGGCGAGCGGCAGCGGGTCGAGATCGTGCGGGCGCTGCTGATGAATCCGCGGCTGCTGATTCTGGATGAGCCGACATCGGTGCTGACGCCGCAGGCGGTCGAGAATCTTTTTGTCACGCTGCGCAAGCTCAGTGAGCAGGGTTGCAGCATCCTGTACATCAGCCACAAGCTGCATGAAATTCGCGCACTCTGCACCGCCTGCACCGTGCTGCGCGGCGGACGCGTGACCGGCGTGTGTGACCCGCGGCAGGAATCGAACGCGTCGCTGAGCCGCCTGATGATTGGTGCCGAGCCGCCCGCGCTGGAACGGCGTGAAGTGAAAACCGGTGCGGTCGTGCTTGAGGTGAAGCAGCTTGATTTGGCCAGTGACGACCAGTTCGGCGTTGAGCTGCAGCAGATCGCGTTGAACGTGCGCGCTGGTGAAGTCGTCGGCATCGCCGGTGTGTCGGGTAACGGCCAGAAAGAGTTGCTCTACGCGCTGTCGGGTGAAGACGCGCGGGCCGCATCAGGCGCCATCACCGTCAGCGGCCAGAGCGCCGGCAAGCTCGGCCCGAAGCAGCGACGCGCGCTGGGCCTTCACTTCGTGCCTGAGGAGCGCCTGGGGCGCGGCGCGGTGCCGTCGCTGCCCTTGGCGCGCAACCTCCTGCTGACGCGTAGCGAGGCGGTCGGGGCGGGCGGCTGGCTGAGTCCTGGCCAACTGCAGGCACAGGCGGGCCGCATCATTGCCGGCTTCTCCGTCAAGGCCGGTGGGCCGCAGGCGGTCGCCCGGTCTTTGTCGGGCGGCAACCTGCAAAAGTTCATCATGGGTCGCGAGATCGATGCGAAACCAGCGCTGTTGATCGTGTCGCAGCCGACCTGGGGCGTCGATGTGGGCGCAGCCACGCAAATCCGCGGCGAGCTGCTGCGGCTGGCAGGTACCGGCTGCGCGGTGCTGGTCGTCAGCGAAGAGCTGGAAGAATTGTTCGAAATTTGCGACCGGCTGTATGTGATGGCCAGGGGCCGGCTGTCGCCTTCGCTGCCGCGCAACCAGGCCACGACCGAACTGGTCGGGCAGTGGATGAGCGGGTTATGGGATGACGCCGTTCGGGCCGAGCCTGTCGAAGCCGGGGGAGACCTTTCGCCGCTTCGACAAGCTCAGGACAGGCCAGGCTCAGGGCGAACGGAAAATAACAAGGCGACCGCGTGATGACCAGGGCCACTGAATGATTCGCCTCGAAGCGCGCCCGCAGGCATCTAAATTCTGGACCTACGCATCGCCGGTGCTGGCCTTG
>JANNKV010000085.1:0-10930 GCA_031396485.1 Polaromonas sp.
CGGAATACAACCAGTACGAAGTCGAAGCCGACAACATGGGCGACTCGCTGAACTACCTGCAAGACGGCATGGAGCTGGAAGTCGTGTTCTATGACGGAAAAGCTATTTCCGTCGAGGTGCCCACCAGCGTCAACCGCGAGATCACCTGGACCGAGCCAGCCGTCAAGGGCGACACCTCCGGCAAGGTGCTCAAGCCCGCAAAAATCGCAACGGGTTTCGAAATCGGTGTGCCTATTTTTGTGGCGCAAGGTGATGTGGTCGAAATCGACACGCGCACCGGCGAGTACCGCAAACGCGTTTAATCCCCTGGCGAGAAACCAGGTATTGCAGGTATCGCGGGCAGCTCTGCTTCCCCGCTTCATGAAGAGGCTCCTCGCGGAGCCTTTTTTTACGTCTGTTTTTTCAGCGGCGGAGATCGTTCAGCACGCGGACTGGATTTGAACGATCGTTCACAATAGCTCATGGACCAAACACAAGACCTATCAGGAAGCCGCCTTGCCCACGCCTGGGCCGAACTTCAGGCGCATGCCCGCGATGCCACCCCGCTCGACAGCGACGCCTATCGACTGGCGTTTGCAGATCCCGAATTTCTACTCCGGCGCGAAACCCGCGGCATACGCTTTCAGCTGGAAATGCTCAAACCGGATCTGGGGCAGCACGAACAGGGCATCGAAAGCACCGTGGTGGTCTTCGGAAGCGCCCGCTTTCCGGCACCTGAACAAGCCAGCGCTGCGCTCGATGCTGCCGAGTCCAACCTCGCCAAGCTGGTCGCGGCGGCGTCCAGCGGCGAGCAGGCCGCAGAGGACATCAAGGCGGCGCAGAACGCCCTGATCGTCGCGAAGCGCCATATGCGTAACGCACATTTCTACGACCAGGCGCGACTTTTTGCCCGCCTGGTGGCGGGCCACAGCAATCCGCGGCCCATCGCCGAGCAGCTTTTCGTGTGCACGGGCGGTGGACCCGGCATCATGGAGGCGGCCAACCGGGGCGCGCAGGAAATGGGCGCTCCCACCGTAGGGCTCAACATCGTCTTGCCCCACGAACAATCGGGCAACCCCTACGTCTCGCCGTCGCTCAATTTCAAGTTTCACTACTTCGCACTGCGCAAGATGCATTTCATGATGCGCGCCAAGGCACTGGTGGCTTTTCCGGGCGGTTTCGGCACGCTCGACGAACTGTTCGAGGTCATTACCCTGGTGCAAACCGGTAAGTCCAAGCCGGTGCCCATCATTCTTTTCGGTTCCGACTACTGGAAACGGCTGATCAATTTTGACGTGCTGATTGAAGAAGGCGCGATTTCGCCCGACGATCTCAAGCTGTTCGAGTATGTCGACGATCCGCAAGTCGCCTGGGATGCCATCAGGAAGTTTTATCAACTTTAAGCAGCCAGGCCGTTCTCGAGCCCAGACCGACTACCAGGCCCGTCGCCCGAAACACCGCTGCAACGCCAACCACCGCGCCTACCGAGCCAAAAAGGATGGGCATCGGGACGCTGGATGCGTTGATGGCCATCAGGCGCAGGCCAAGTGCTTCACCATGGCGAGCCTCTGGCGTGATCTGGTGCAGCATGCTCATGATCATCGGCTGCACGGTTCCAAGTGCCAATCCCAAAAGCACAGAACACAAGCCCATGCCCAACGCGGAGCGCATGAACGGATAGATGCCAAACAAGAGCGCGGTGACCAGCATCGCGCTGGCCAGCACTTTCCACTCCTCCAGATGCGCCGCCAGCAAAGGCATGGCGACGCGAACAGCTGCGGCGGCAAGTGCGAAAGCTCCAAGGATTGATCCAATCACCGACGCACTGATGCCGCGTTCGAACCCGAGTACCGGCACCACAAAGGTGTGTACGTCCCAGCACGATGACAAGAACCAGTTCACCAGCATCAGGCGGCGAAACATCGGCTCGCGCAGCAAATCCCAGGCTTTCGGTCGCGTACCCGCCTCGGTAACCAGCACCGGCGGCAACTCCTGCGTCGAACGAACCAGAAACCAGCTGCCCAAGGGCAGCAGTGCCAGCAGGAAAAAAGCCACGCGGTATCCCGTCAGACTGTTGGGCGAAGGGCCCGCATGGTCAATCAACAGCCCGGCGGCGAAAGGGCCCAAAAAATTGGAAAACGCAGGTCCGATGGAGAGCCAGCTGAATACTTGCCGGAGCTGCACCGGCCCGCTGGCCGCGCGGCCGACATGCCGCTGCAGGGCAATTACGGCTGCGCCTGTGGCGCCGCCCGTCAAGAGTGCAGACAGACACAACACGGGAAAAACCGGAAAAGCGACAGCAGCGCCGGCTCCCGCCACTGCTGCCAGCACGCTATAGCTGACTGGTCTTCTGAGTCCATGGCGGTCAGCAAAGCGGCCGGCTGGAAGCGCCAAAAACACCTGCGTCAAGGCAAACAGTGCCAGCAGCAAACCGACGGCTGCCGGACTGTAGCCCTGCTTCAGCGCCAGCAGCGGAGCGGCCAGCCGCGTGCCAGCCATGCAGGCATGCAGACAAATCTGCGCCAGGATCAGTCGGGCCAGTTCGCGCGTCAACGATCGTCCGGGTCTTGATCCACGGCTTTATCGAGCGGTATCAGACGAGCCGAATCAACTTCCGTCAGCGCCTCAACATTGCGCAAGGCCTTGCCCATCACGCGGCTGCGCTGTTCGGCACTGCTCAACGTATTTAGCACCGATTCCGTCTGCGATTTCACCTTGGCCAGCACATCACCGAACTTGCCGAATTCGGTCTTGACCGCGCCGAGCACCTGCCAGACTTCGCTCGACCGTTTTTCAAGCGCCAGGGTCCGGAAACCCATCTGCAGGGAATTGAGCATCGCCAGCAAAGTCGTCGGGCCGGCCAGCGTGATGCGGTAGTCGCGCTGCAAGGTCTCCATCAGGCCAGGACGGCGCAACACCTCGGCATACAGTCCTTCGGTCGGCAGAAACAAAATGGCAAAGTCTGTTGTGTAGGGTGGCTCGATGTATTTTTCGGCGATCGATCTGGCTTCCAGCCGGATTCGTCCTTCCAGCGCCTTGCCCGCAGCTTCAGCACCCAGCACATCCGCGCGTTGCTGCGCGTCCAGAAGACGCTCATAGTCTTCGCTGGGGAATTTCGCATCGATGGGCAGCCAAAGCGGCTCACCGGAATCAGACCGGCCAGGCAGCTTGATGGCGAAATCTACCGGATTCTTGCCGCCGCGCCGCGTCACGACCTGCGCCGCATACTGATCCACCGTGAACACCTGCTCCAGCAAGGCGGAAAGCTGGGCCTCGCCGAAAATACCGCGCGTTTTGACGTTCGTCAGCAGGTGCTTCAAATCACCCACGCCCTGCGCCAGCGTCTGCATTTCGCCGAGGCCACGGTGGACTTGCTCCAGCCGGTCGGCCACCTGCTTGAAGCTTTCGCCCAAACGCGTTTCCAGCGTGCTTTGCAGTTTTTCATCGACCGTCTTGCGCATCTCGTCGAGCTTGGCAGAGTTGGTTTGCTGCAATTGAGCGAGCTGCTTTTCGAGCGTCTCGCGCACCTCCGCCATGCGGCGGGAATTGGACTCGCTGACGGATTGCAACTGCGTCGTCAGCGTGTCAGACAGCGTTTTCTGTAGCAGCGCAAGTTGCTGGCCAAATGCATCAATTTGCGTGTTCTGCGTGCGAATGGCTTCGGCACTTTGCTGCGTCAGCGTTTGCTGGAAGGTGGCGAATGTGCCGGCCAACTCTTGTCGGCTGCTGCGTGCGTTCTCGGTGATTTCCCGTCTGACTTCTCTTTCGACCTTGTCGTTGCCCCGCCAGGGTAGCCAGAAGTTCGGTGCGCCCGTTTTCGGCGGGTTTGCGCACCAGCAACCAAACGAGCAGCAGCAAATTGAGCAGCAGAAGACCTGCCGTGATCCAGAATTCCATGAAGGGAGTCGCCATGCCGCCGATACGCCTTTTTCTATGCTATCTATTTAGTAGCTGCCTGCGCACGATTAATAGGGGTCAGCGGCTCTTTTCCCTCAAAAAACGCGATCAGGTTGTCTGCTGCCAGGCGCGCCATCGCCAGGCGGGTCGGCAAGGACGCGCTGGCGATATGCGGCGTCAGGACCACATTGGGCACTGTCAGCAAATCGGGATGCACTTGAGGCTCGCCTTCAAACACGTCGAGCCCGGCCGCAGCGATGCGTTTGTCGCGCAAGGCTGCGGCCAGCGCTGCGTCGTCGACAATACCGCCGCGCGCGATGTTGACCAGCGTGGCCGTCGGCTTCATCAACGTCAATTCCGCAACGCCGATGGTGTGATGCGACTCGGGCGAGTAAGGCAGCACCAGCACGACGTGATCGGCGGTGCGCAGCAAGTCATCCTTGCTGACGTAGCTGGCCTTGCATTCGGCTTCCAGCGCAGCGCTGAGGCGCGAGCGGTTGTGATAAATCACCTTCATGCCGAAACCGTGCGCGCCGCGCTTGGCAATGCCCTGCCCGATGCGCCCCATGCCGAGCACGCCCAGCGTGGCGCCGTGGATGTCAGCGCCTGCGAACATGTCGTAGCTCCACTTCGTCCATTTCCCCGCGCGCAAGTAGTGCTCGCTTTCGGTCACGCGGCGGGCTGTCGCCATCAGCAACGCGAAACCGAAGTCAGCCGTGGTTTCGGTCAGCACATCGGGCGCATTGGTTGCCAATACACCAGCGGCCGTCATGGCGTCGATATCGAAATTGTTGTAACCCACGGCCATATTGGCGCAGATTTTTAATTGGGGGCAGCCAGCCAGCACCTCGGCATCGATGCGGTCGCCGCCCGTGGTGAAGGCGCCATCCTTGTCGCGCAGTCGCTCGGCTAGCTGCGCCTTGGACCAGGTTTCATCGGCCTGATTGGCCTCCACTTCAAAATGCTGCTCGAGTAGTTCAATGATTTCAGGGAAGACAGCGCGGGCGACAAGAATTTTTGGTTTGCTCATGAGGAAAAGTTCCGGTTTTTCTGGATGGGAATTAAATGGTTTTACTTGAACCAGATGAAGGTCATGACCACAAAAAGAGGAACAAGGATACCGACCGACCAGGCCATGTAGCCGAAAAAACTCGGCATCTTCACGCCGCGGTCTTCTGCGATAGCCTTGACCATCATATTGGGTGCATTGCCAATGTAGGAGTTGGCGCCCATGAATACAGCACCCGCTGAAATGGCGGCCAGCGTGGGGGCCATCGTGGTCATCAATGTCTGGGCATCACCGCCGGCGGTATTGAAAAACACCAGGTAGGTCGGCGCATTGTCGAGAAAGGAACTGAGGGCACCGGTAGCCCAGAAATACATGGCGGGATCAGGCTGACCGTCAGGCCGTGTGACCGCCGCAACAATTGCACCAAACGGGCCCTGCGTTCCCGCTTTCAGCATGGCAATCACTGGAATGATGGTCAGGAAAATGCCGCCGAACAGTTTGGCCACCTCCTGCATCGGGCCCCACGAAAACTGGTTGTTCTCTTTCACCTGAGTCGGCGTGAGTTTGATGGAAATGAGTGTCAGCACGATCAGCCCGGCATCACGCACCAGTGCCGGCAAACCAACCTCGGTTCCCCACACATTGAAAACCGGCGCGCCCTTCCAGAACCCACTCAGAAGGACCAGAGCCACCACACCGGCCAACAACCAGAAATTGACTGCACCCTCAAATCCGAGGCGACGGGTATCCGGCGTCGGGTCAACCGGCATCACACCCTCCCGGCGGTAGTACCAGCGGTCGAGCAGATAGAAAATGCCGAGCAGACTGCCCGTCAGAAAGAGCGTCTCGGGGAAGATATGACTCGCCGTCCAGAAAAAATCGACGCCTTTCAGGAAGCCAAGAAACAGCGGCGGATCGCCCAGCGGCGTCAGCGAGCCTCCAACATTGGAGACCAGAAAGATAAAGAAAATCACCACATGGGTTTTGTGAATCCGGTTGTCGTTGGCCCGAATCACCGGGCGAATCATCAGCATTGAAGCACCGGTCGTGCCCATGACGCTCGCCAGCAGCGTGCCTATGGCCAGCAAGCCTACATTGAGTGCCGGACTGCCACGCAGGTTGCCTCGAATGAAAATGCCCCCGGCTATGGTGTAAAGCGCGGTGAGCAAGACGATGAACGGAATGTATTCAGCCAGCAGCGCGTGAACAAGGCTGGTACCGGCCAGGGACAGGCCGAACATCGCGGCAAACGGAATGAAAAAGGCCAGAGTCCAGGCTGCTGTTATTTTTCCGAAATGGTGATGCCAGAATGCCGGCGCGAGTAAAGGCAGCACGGCGATAGACAGCAGGATGCCCGCAAAGGGAAGCGCCCACCAACCCGCCAGGCTACGCCCATCGAACTCGGCGGCCATTGAAAGACCGGGCCATACACACAGCGCAATGGCAGCGCCGAACAAGCGAATGATTTTCATGAGTTAGGGAGCAGCCCGATGGATTTCTGTTGGAGCGCGCGGGGGGTTCGAGAAAATTCGGCGTCAGCCAAGGTGTCATGCGATTTCAAAAACCTGGCGCAAATAGGCCAGATACTTCTCGTCGTCGCACATGTTTTTGGACGGTGTGTCCGACAATTTGGCGACCGGTTGGCCGTTGCACCGGATCATCTTGATGACGATCTGCAGCGGCTCATAGCCCAGGTCGTTGGTGAGGTTGGTACCAATGCCAAAGGCGAGCTGGCAGCGTCCCTTGAACTGCTGATACAGCTCAATGGTCCGCGGCACCGTCAACCCATCGCTAAAGATCAGCGTCTTGGTTTTGGGGTCCACGCGATTTTTGACGTAGTGCGCCAGCATGCGCTCACCCCAACTGAACGGGTCGCCGCTGTCATGGCGGGCGCCATCGAACAGCTTGCAGAAATAAAGATCGAAGTCCCGCAGAAAAGCACTCATGCCGTACACATCTGAAAGCGCAATCCCCAAGTCGCCGCGGTATTCCTTCGCCCACGACTCAAAGCCGAAGACCTGGCTGTCACGAAGGCGCGGCCCCAGCGCCTGGCACGCCTGAAGATATTCGTGCGCCATGGTTCCCAGCGGCGTCAGGCCGAGTTTCATGGCGAACAACACATTGCTGGTACCAGCGAATTGACCCAGGGCGCCCTTGCCCAGCCGGGCCGCGAGCGTGCGCAGCACTTCTTCATGCCACACCCTGCCAAAGCGGCGGCGTGTTCCGTAATCAGCAATCTTCAGTTCACGCAAACCGTCGGCCTGCAACTCGCCGATCTTGGTGTCGAGCCGGCGCCGACCTTCGGTGAAATCGGCGTGCTTCTGGGTATTGCGGAAATACACC
The DNA here is from genome assembly GCA_031396485.1 of Polaromonas sp. Taxonomy (GTDB): domain Bacteria; phylum Pseudomonadota; class Gammaproteobacteria; order Burkholderiales; family Burkholderiaceae_C; genus Polaromonas. The sequence continues at coordinate 7,229 of JANNKV010000085.1, forward strand.
TCGTTGATGATGGCCAGCACCGGAATTTCGAACAGGATGGTGTGCAACCACGGCCCCTTGATGGAGACCTCTATTTCTCCGTTCGGCTGCGCGGTGACGCTGACGTATTTTTCATTGAGCCTGAACAGCGCCAGGAAGTCGACGAAATCGCTCTTGATAAAACGCATGGTTTTCAGGTAGGCCAGTTCGGCATCCTGAAAACGCAAGTTACACAGCGCGCGAATTTCCTCGCGGATCTCGTTCACATGCGGCGCCAGATCCTCAATGCCCGGCGCGCCCGCATTACGGCACTTGAACTGGTACTCGACCTCTGCCCCCGGGAACTGGTGCAGCACCACTTGCATCATGGTGAACTTGTACAGATCGGTGTCGAGCAGGCTGCTAATAATCATGGCCACTTCAATAAATCCATTTTTCGGGCGAATTACTTCGTTGCGCGGTGCTCGGAATCCTCATGCACCAAAGTGCATTCCGGTGTCCTGCGCTCCGGGCGCCTCGCACTTCATCCCGAAAATCTGGATTTCTTGAAGTGCCCCTACCATTTTCGATTCCCCTTAGCCCAGAAAATCCACTTCAAACAACAGCGTTGCGTTCGGCGGAATCACACCGCCCGCGCCGCGTGCGCCGTAGCCCAGCGCGGCCGGAATGATCAGGCGACGGGTGCCGCCCACGGACATGCCCTGTACGCCTTCGTCCCAGCCCTTGATGACCTGGCCGGCACCCAGTGAAAACGCAAAGGGCTGGCCGCGGTCTTTGCTGGAATCGAACTTGGCGCCCTGCACGCCGTCGTTGTAGAGCCAGCCGGTGTAGTGCACCTTGACGTTTTGTCCGGCCTTGGCAATCGCCCCCGTGCCTAGCACGGTGTCTTCATATTGCAGGCCGGATGGAGTGGTGGTCGTCGTCATAGCGGTGTCTTTCAGAAATGGAGGATGGGTGCGGCCGGGAACTAGCCCGGCCAGCGTTCACGAATCCCTGACTTTACCCGCAACAAGCAGCACCATCCTGTCGGCGCTGGCCGCAAGCAGCCGGTTCTGCTCGGCCACCAGCATCGGCATTCCGCCGGCCTTCAGGGCCAGCAGTGCATCGCGAATTGATTCGACCAGCACCGGCGCAATGCCTTCGCAGGGCTCGTCGAGCAGCAGCAGGCGCGGGCCGGTCATCAGCGTGCGTGCGATGGCCAGCATCTGCTGCTCGCCACCGCTCATCTGGCTGGCTGCTCGCTTCAGCATGGTTTTCAGAACCGGGAAAAGATCGAGTACGCGGGCCTCGGTGCCTGCCGAATCACGACCGGCACCGGCGGCCACGCGCAGGTTTTCATGCACCGTCAGGCCGGTAAACAGCCGCCGGTCTTCAGCCACATAGCCCAGACCAGCCTGCGCGCGGCGGTGGGTGTCCCAGCCGGCGAGATTTTGACGCCCGGCCTCGGTCTGGTAGTCAATGACGCCTTCGGATCGCACTTCCAGCCCCATCAACGCCTTGAGCAAGGTCGATTTGCCAGCGCCATTCAAACCCTGCAGCACCACAAATTCGCCTGACGCGACATGCAGTGAAACATCGAACAGCGCCTGGGCTGGGCCGTAGAAGGCGTTCAGACCTTTGACGTCAAGCGCCACCTGCGTTTTCGACTCAGGCATAGGCGCCCTCCCCCAGATAGCGTTTTCTCACCGAAGCGTCGCGGGATATCTCGTCGAATGTTCCCTGCGCGGCCAGGCGGCCCTCGATCAGCACCAGCACGCGGTCGGCAACGCCGGCGACTGCGTCCATGTTGTGCTCGGTGTAAAGCACGGCCATGCCGTCAGCGGCCAGTTGCCTGACCAACCGCATCAGGCTGCTGCGTTCTTCCCCGGCCAGACCGGCAGCCGGCTCGTCGAGCAACAGCAAGCCGGGACTGGCAGCCAGCGCCATCGCCAGCTCCAGCCGCTTCTTCGCACCGTAGGGCAAGCTCAAGGAATCCTGATCTTCCAGGGCTCGCAGGCCGGTCTGATCCAGCAGCGCTCTGGCAGCCTCCAGAGATCGTGTATGCAAGGACTTGAAAGCCGAAACGGCCTGCAGCCCAAGCGCTGCCTGGGCAGCCAGCTGCACATTTTGTAGCACTGTGAGCGCTTCAAACACCTGGGCGACCTGGAAGGTACGCGCGATGCCCTGCCGCAAACGCGCTCTCGCGTCCAGGCCGTCCAGCGTCTGTCCGTTCCATAAAACATGCCCACCGGTCAACGGATACTGCCCCGCGATACAGGAAAAGCAGGTCGATTTTCCGGCGCCGTTGGGCCCGATCAGGGCCACGCACTGCCCCGCCGACACCTCGAAGCTCACACCATCAACCGCCTTGATGCCATCGAAGTGTTTGATGAGGTTTTGAACCTGCAGCATCAGTCAGCCGCCTTGACTTCGATCGGTGCAGCGACAGCCGATGGCACCACACGGTAAGGACGAGACCAGAACGGCAGGCGCTGCAGCAGGCCCAGCAAACCTGAGGGCGCGGCGACCATGATCAGCATGATGAACAGTCCCAGCAAGCCGCGCCAGTAGGTCACTTCCCGGCCCAGCTCTGCACCCGCATAACTCAGCAGCGCACTGCCCGCCACGGCGCCCCACAGCTGATGCACGCCGCCCAGCAAGACCACCAGCAAGGCGTCGACCGATGTGGCTACCGACGCAATCGACGGAAACACCGCGCCCTTGTGGGCTGCGAACAAACCACCCGCCAGCCCGGCCAGGACGGCGCTTTCGACGAAGACGCGGTACTTCAGCCAGCCCACCGGCAGCCCCGATGCAGCCGCACGCAAAGGCGCATCGCGCAGTGCCTGTAAAGCAGCACCCATCACCGATCGACCCAATCCGCGCAGCGCAAAAACAGACAGCAGCGCCAGCGCCACCAGCAGCGCGTAAAACAAAGGCCGGCCGTCGTCATTGACCAGTGTCAGCCCGATGAGCCCATTGTCGCCACCCGTCAGGCTGACCCACTGCGTGGCACTGGCCCAGATAACCTGCGCCAGCGCCAGCGACAGCATTGCCAGATACACGCCCGCACTGCGTACCACGGCAGCACCGAACGCTGCAGCCACCAGCAACGCCGCAGCGCAACCGGTGGCCAGCGCCAGCGGAAGCGACGCGCCCCACAAACTGTGCGACAGTGCAGCGCCGTAGCCGCCCAGCGCAAAAAATGCCGCATGCCCAAAGCTCACCAGCCCGCCGAGCGCCATCATGGACTGCAGACTGATACCGAAAATCATCAGGATCAAAGCGTCTGCCGCCAGCGTTTGCCAGTACGGCCCGCCCCACCAGGCTACGCCAGCGATCAACATCAAGGCGGTCGTGGCGAGCGGCGTAGCCAGACCGCCTCGGGCCAAACCACGAAACCTCTGCGCTGCCTCGCGCACCGCTTCCGCCGGGCCGGCCCGCAAACCAAAAAGCCCCTGCGGGCGAAACACCAACACGACCGCCATCGTCAGAAACACCAGCACCAACGTGGCCTGCGGGAAAAAGTTGATGCCGAAGGCATGCACCAGCCCGATCAACAGCGCGGCAAGAAACGCGCCACCAATGCTGCCCAGCCCGCCAGTGACGACCACCACAAAGGTTTCCACAATCACATTCATGTCCATCTGCAGATGCGCCGGCTCACGCGGCAACTGCAGCGCACCGGCCAGCCCGGCCAGCGCGCAACCCAGCACCACGGCGCCCAGCATCAGCGGTTTCGGG
>JANNKV010000097.1:0-25762 GCA_031396485.1 Polaromonas sp.
CTCGCCATCGCGCGCGGCGAGCGCGAGGTGGCATTCGATCAGCTCGAACGCGCGCTCGCGGCGGATCCCGGTCGCATCGACGCGCCCCTCACCCTCGCGACGCGCAGCGGACCCGCTCCTCCCGGCGCCTTTGGCCAGCCGGTTTCCGGTGTTCGGCACCGCGTTCACGCAGGCCCGGCAGGACGTTGCTGCCGCTGATGGCACCGACTATCCTTACGGCGGTGGGCCGCAGGTGGGCGCAGGCCGGCAGGCCAGCGGGGCGGTGGCAGATCCGCAATTAGCCGGCGGCGCAGGGGAGGGTCGTGGCACGGTCAGCAGTCCTGTTCCTGTTCCTGCTCCTCCGCTGGCATCGCCCGTGCCTGCGCCTGCCGGGGCAATGCCGGCGCCGGCCCGGCCTGGCGCAGCCGTCAATGCGTTGCCCGCCTTGCCGCCGCGCGATGTCGCGCTCAAGGCCTGCCAGCGCAGCACCGGCAACGGGCGCAGCACGCTGTACATCCAGATCTACGAAGAATCCGCGCGCGCGCCCGCGACGGCGCTGCGCCAAGTGCTGCAATCGGTGCGTGATTCAAATCTGGTGGTGTCGCCGATTGAAAATGTCACGCGAAGCGCAGACCTGCGCCAGCAACGCCGGCCGGTTCCGTGGCCGCGGCCCACGCTGCTGCTGCACGATCCGGCCAGTCGCGATTGCGCCAATGCGATATCGCGCTACATCGGCGTGCCGTGGGTGCCCGTGGCGACACCCGCTGCGGCCAATGCTGGCCGGGCCAATGCGGTCCGCATACGCGAGTTGCCGGCCTCGCTGCAGGCACAGCCCGGCGTCATCGAGCTCTGGCTTCCGCCTGTGGAGTCACTGTTGTCGCAAGAAGAACCGAAAGCGGGTGTGCTGGTGGGACGGCTTGACGTGGAGCGGTAGCGTGCTGGTCCGGGGCGTGCCTGGCCGTGCCTGGCCGAGCGTTGCAAGCATTTTGTGCCCTCAGCCCGGGTGGAATGTGCGCCAGCAGCTATTGAATCTATAGCGTTGTATTGTCCGTTCATGCGCGCTGTCATGCTGGCTGCTGACTTGCATGACGCCCTCGAAAGTGATTCGTGAGGAATTGTTTTTTCAAGCCCGCGCGTGCCACTTGCGCAACGATTTGCGTGCAGGTGCAAGAAGGCATAAAGTCAAAGACTCAACGAAAGATCATCATGGCGACCAGTAGCATTCTCGGCGGCCAACACCTTCCCGAACATGTCCGCGGCAAGGACACGAATGCGCTCGGCCCCAGCGACAACTCCGACAGCGGCAGCGACGCGCAGGGCGCTTACGGCGATGACGAAATGTCGAGTGACAGCGACGCTGCCGGCACCGGCGAACGCGCATCGGTTGGCCCTGGCCTTGACCCGTCTGACGCCGACATCCTGCCCGACCACATCGAGGGTGAGGAAGATGAGTCTTCGTCAGAAGATGGCGACGGCGATCTGGAAACCGCGGCCGACGTGCATGACCTCGCTGCAGACGAACCGGATGACGATGAAGAGGTCGAATAGGCACGCGCCGCCAGACCCGGCGCTGGTCTTTAAAACACGAACAACCCGTTCGGGCTGAGCCTGTCCAAGCCGGGTTGCGAAGACCCTTTGACAGCCTCAGGGCGAACGGTCAAGCGAAGTGTATTTCGGCTGCACGTCCGGATTTTTCCGCTCCACAAATAAGAAGTGGGCCGCAAGCGGCCCACCTTTGCTTTGGCTTCATCCGGTGAATACATCAAACCCCGGCGGAGCGCACGGCAAACCTTGAAATCAGTTCAACCCTTTATTTGGCGGGTATCACCACAATGTCGCTCGACGTTTGCGGCTGGATGCGCACGTTGGTGGCGTCGGCAGGTACCACCACCGTTTCTACCTGGCGAATGACGCCGCCGCCGGCGACGCTGCCTGCCGCATCGCCATAACCGACGATGCGGGCCTGGCAGGCTATTTGCTCTTCGCCTTTAAATACGTCGCAGCGGGCCAGTGCATTGCTCTTGAAGTTGCCGCCACTGTTGTCAACCTTGCCGGCGCGTTTGGCGGCGTTGGCATTCCTGACTTCCGTCATGCAGGTTTCACGATCCTGCTGGGTTCTACCGTTAAGGCAGGCTGCCAGCTCGCTTTGTGCATTGCCGGTAGCGTCAATGCCTGTGGTGCCCGAGGCGATCTGTGCCGACGCTGCGGTCACCGCACCGATGGTGAGCAACACAAAGACGGTCACGCTGGCGGCCAGACGAAGGGAATGTGATTTCGAAACCCGCGGAGGGTGTCGGGGACTGTTAGAGAATCCGAATGCTGATGGTGTCATGGTCAAACTCCTTTTTGGGGCCACGACTTCAATGTCAATCAACCGGAGCGCCGGCCATGAAAGCAAACAGGGCGCTCTGGCGGTGTTTGGCGCTTATTCCGGTGTAGGACATCCCTTGCATCGGCCCAGTCGGACCGTTTCTTACATCGACCAGATGCGCGGAACCGGTGACGCGAGCTTCCAGAAATGACCGCGCCAGGCCTGCCAGACTTGCCGCAGCAGACCCATCGCAGGTTCCACCACGGGGGCGAGCACCCTGACGACCACGATCTTGCCATCGGGACTGGTGGCGCCTGCCGTCGCCTGCAGCGGATGCGCCGCAATGACGTCGCGCGCGCAATCGAGCGCCTGCTGGCGCCGGTGGCGGTCCAGCTTGTTGCCGGCGACAAAAAAGAGCGAGGCGCTGCAACGCTGGCCCGCCAGACCCAGCGGGCTGTCCATCAGCAGCTTGTCATGCGCCCGTAAATGCGCACGCTCGAGCCACACGCCGGGCACTTCAATGTGCTGGCAAAAATGGCCTTGTTCAAAGGGTTGACTGGCGCCCGGCAGGCCCAGCGCGGTGACGTCCCAGCCGATCAGTTCTGCGCCCGGGTCGAGCGCCATCGTCAGCCGGTTTTCGGCCTGGCAGCCGCTGTAGCAGATCGATTCCAGTGGCAACCATTCCATGCGCGCGCCAGCTTGCAATGACAGATGCGCGCGCTGCAATGCGGGCTCCGTCTCCGAGCGATAAAAACGTGTGGCGCCGGGTGTGGTGACTAGCGCATGCGCATCGGGACCAACCTTGAACTTCAAGTCAAGCGTGTCGCCGCCCACCAGACCGCCCGGTGGGTGCACGATCACGTTGTGGCAAATGCCTTCGCCTTCGGGGTACAGGCTTTGCAAGATGCGCAGCGGGCCGCTGTGGGCAAAGTGCGCCAGGGTCTTGTCCGCCTGCAGGGTGTAGTCGATGTCGAGGGTTGCGTGCCAGCTCATGCGAGCCAGTTTAGCCGCAGGGCAGTCATCGCAGTCGCTATGAATTAAATAGCTGCCCGCGCAGGTATTACCTGGGCTGGAGGCACTATTGACGTAAAAAATCATCAGAACTAGACGACTACAGCCTTTTCGCGGGCTTCCTTGACACGCAGCGCCAGATGGCTGAGCGCTTCCTGCACCTGGTCGACCAGCACCAGGCACAGATCGCCCGGCTGCAGTCGCTCCAGCGCCGTGTCGATGGCCAGAAACTCGCCGCGAATTTCATCGATGCGGCGGGTACGGCTGGCACTCGCCAGGCCCTGCCGCAGCAGATTCATCACTTCACCGTCGGCCCGGCCGCGTTGGGCGGCGTCCTGGTAAAGAATCACGTCGTCAAACGCGGCGCCGAGGATGATCGTCTGGTCGGTAATATCGCTGTCGCGGCGGTCACCAGCACCGCTGATGACCACACTGCGGCGCTGCTCGCTGGAGCCCGGCATGGCGTTGACGGCCGCCACCAGCGCGCGCATGGCGTCGGGGTTATGGCCGTAATCGGCAATCACCGTGGCGCCCTGGTAGTCCATCACATTGAAGCGGCCCGGGGCGTTGAGAGCGTCAGCGGCGAAGCTGGCCAGTCCGCTTTTCACGGTTTCCCAGTTCACACCGGCAGCCCAGGCTGCCGCCACCGCGGCCATGACATTTTCAACCTGAAAACTGATGGCACCGCCGCGGGTCAGCGGAACGCCCTGCAAGGCAATGCGCTCAACCCGCGCACCTTCAGCGGCCACCAGCGTCAAGCGATCGACATACACCACCCGATGGCCTTGCGCGCGGTGCGTGGCCATCAGCGGGTGGTGCCGGTCGGCGGCAAAGAAAATGATTTTGCCGGGGCAGGCCGCCGCCATGTCGGCAACGATGGGGTCGGCTGCATTGAGCACCGCGTAACCGTCAGGGGCCACGTTCTGCACGATGACGCGCTTGAGCACCGCCAGGTCTTCCACGGTGGTGATGTAGTTCAACCCGAGGTGGTCGCCGCTGCCGATGTTGGTGACGACTGCGACTTCGCAGCGGTCAAAACCCAGGCCTTCGCGCAGTACGCCGCCGCGGGCAATTTCAAACACCGCCGCATCGACATCGGGGTGCATCAGCACGCTGCGCGCGCTTTTCGGGCCGCTGCAGTCGCCGCTGTCGGTCTGCCGGCCATTGACCCAGACGCCGTCGGTATTGGTCATGCCGACGCGCAGGCCGTTGGCCGTCATCAAATGGGCGATCAGCCGGGTTGTGGTGGTCTTGCCGTTGGTGCCGGTGATGGCCACTACGGGCACGCGGCCGTTGTCGCCGGGTGCAAACAGTTCGTTGATCATGGCTGCGCCGACGGCACGGCCCTTGCCATAGGAAGGCGACAGATGCATGCGCAGACCCGGCGCTGCGTTGACTTCGACGACGCCGCCATGCTGCGATTCGAGCGGGCGCAGCATGCTTTCGCACACCAGGTCAACGCCGCAGATGTGGAGGCCGACCATCTGCGCTGCCGCCACCGCACGCGCTGCCACGGCAGGGTGCACGTCGTCCGTCACGTCGGTGGCGGTGCCGCCGGTGCTCAGGTTGGCGTTGTTGCGCAAGATGACGCGCCGGCCGCGTGCGGGAATCGATTCGGGTGTGAGGCTCTGCAGCTCAAGGCGGGCCACCGCGATGTCGTCAAACCTTATTTTTGTGAGCGAGGTTGAATGGCCTTCGCCACGCCGCGGGTCCTGGTTGACGATGTCCACCAGTTCCCGCACGCTGTGCAGACCGTCGCCAACCACTTGGGGAGGGTCGCGCCGCGCGGCGGCGACCAGCTTGTCGCCGACCACCAGCAAGCGGAAGTCGCTGCCCGGCAGAAATTTTTCGACGATCACTTCGCCGTACTCGACAGCGGCTTGATAAGCGGTGTCAAGATTCTCGCGGGTATCGATGTTGACCGTCACGCCCTTGCCCTGGTTGCCGTCTTGTGGCTTGACGACCACGGGCAGGCCAATTTCCAGCGCGGCGGCCCAGGCGTCGTCGGGGTCAGTCACAGGCCTGCCCATGGGGACCGGCACGCCGGCCGCACGCAGCAGTTTTTTGGTCAGGTCCTTGTCCTGGGCAATTGATTCGGCCACGGCGCTGGTGGCATCGACCTCGGCAGCCTGGATGCGGCGCTGCCGCGAGCCCCACCCGAACTGCACCATGCTGCCCTTGGTCAGGCGCCGGTACGGAATGCCGCGCGCCACGGCCGCATCGACGATGGCGCCGGTGCTGGGGCCCAGGCGTTCGGCTTCGTCGAGCTCCTTCAGTTGCCCGATGGCCGCGTCCAGATCAAAGGCGGTTTCATTCATGGCTGCATGAATGAGTGCCTGGGCGAGTTCAAGCGCGAGGCGGCCGACGGCCTCTTCGCTGTATTCGACGACGACCTGGTAGACACCCGACTCCACCGTGGCCGCCGTACGGCTGAACGTGATCGGGCAGCCGACGCCAGCCTGAAATTCAAAGGCGGCGTATTCGAGCACGCAGGCCAGCGAGACCACTCGCTGCGAGCCCGATGGACTGAGTACACCGAGCCCCGGAAACAAAGCACGTATGCGGGCTTCAAAACCGTTGAGATTGGCAATGCTGCATTCTTCCGGGCTGCAGGTCACGATGGCTTCAAGCGCTGTGTGACGGCTCCAGAGGTTGGGGCCGCGAAGGGCGCGGACGCGGGAAACTTCCATCAGATCGCTCCTGGAGCAGCTTTGTCGAGCGGACTGAAGGCTTCGATACCGGCACCGATCAGGTTGAGAGGGATGCCGAGCGCCCAGGCTGCACCGGTGGCCGCCAGCAACGTCTCTTCAGAAATATCGTGGCGATGGAGCCGATTGCGCCAGGCTGTCAGTTTGCCCAGACCTGGCAAAAAAGCTTCGCTGGCGCCGGTGGCCAGCACGATCTGGTCTTGCCGGACATACAAGGCGCGGCCGTCTTTTTCGCGATGGGTCGCAAGAGCCGGGGCATGCAGGTCGGTGCTGTAAAAAATGACCTCGCCATCACACAGGGTCTGCATGTCGGCCAGATCAGGCGGCGATGCATTGAGCACCGCGGCGCCACCGGTCAGCACGGCGTCGACCTGCGCGCGCAGCACGCGGTACATCTGCGACTCTTCGGTGATGTCGAATTCGGCCAGGCCGGCCGCACCGCCCAGGTCGGTGACGACGCCGATCTGGCAGCGGTCATAGGCCAGGCCGTTGCGCAAAATCGATTCGGCGCCGTTTTCAAACACAGCCGCCTGCACCGACCGGTTCATCAGCAGGCGCTGGCCGGCTTCCCAATGCGCGCTGTTGGCCGTGTCGATGCAGCGCTGGTCGAGGAAAAGCCCCTCAGCGCATGCCACGCCGGTGTGACGGCCCGACAGGTGCAGCAGCCACGCCACCAGCCGCGCAATGCGCTGGCCGCCGATTGATCCGGCAATGCCGACCAGCGGAATGCGGCCGCTCGGAAATTGATGGGCGCCTTCTTTTTTTCCGTGCTCCGTCGTTTCAGGAAACAGATGGTCGCAAATGGCGCGTCCCACCGGGCGCGGCGCGCCAGCAGCCGGCTTCAAATGCATCAGCAGGCCGGGACCGGCATTGACTTCGACAATCGCGCCGCCCTGTTCGTGCAGCGGGCGCGAAATGTCTTGCGCCACCACGTCCACGCCGGCAATGTCCAGGCCCACCACGCGCGCGGCCAGCGACACGATGTGATCGACTTCCGGGTGGACGTCGTCGGTGCAGTCGATGGACACATTGCCGTTACGCTGAATCAGCACTTCGCGGCCGGCAGCCGGCACCCCGTGCGGCGTCAAACCCTGGCGCTGCAGGTCCAGTGCGATGGCGCCGTCTTCTTCGGTCATGATGCGACCGAGCGGAAAGCCTTCATCAATACCGCGCCGTGGATCGGTGTTGAGCTGGGCATCGACGAGCTGAATGACGGTCGATGTGCCATCGCCCGTGACCCAGGCGGTTTCGCCCCGGGCCGCTGCCACCACGCGCCCACCGACGACCAGCAGGCGGTGCTCGTGCCCGCGTACGAAGCGCTCGACCATCACATCGCTGCCCTGCGGCTCGGCCAGACGGAAGGCATCTTCCACATCTTTCTGGTTCGTCAGGTCCAGCGACACGCCGCGGCCGTGATTGCCGTCAGACGGCTTGATGACCACTGGCAGTCCTATATCTTGCGCGGCCTCCCACGCGGCTTCCGCGGTCGTGACAATTTCACCCTCGGGCACCGGCACACCACAGGTGGCCAGCAGGCTTTTGGTCAGATCCTTATCCTTCGCAATGCCCTCGGCGATTGCGCTGGTCATGTCTGTTTCGGCCGTCCAGATGCGCCGCTGGCTGGCACCGTAGCCCAGCTGCACCAGATTGCCTTCGTTCAGGCGAATAAACGGAATTCGCCGTTCCGTGGCCGCAGCCACGATGCAGGCCGTGCTGGGGCCGAGGTAACAGTCGTCGACTTTCGTCCGGATTTTTTCGATGGCAGTGGCGACGTCGGCGGCGCCATAGGGCTGGGCATTGATGGCCGCCATCAGCAAACGGTGGCCTTCCGCAAGTGCGGTGCGGGCGACCTGCTCGTCCCGTGCGCGAAAGACCATTCTGTACACGCCGGTGCGCGACGTACTGCGGGTTTGCCCAAAACCGGTAGGCATGTCCGCCAGGTTGAGCAGTTCAATGACGACGTGCTCGAGCACATGGCCGGTCCACGTGCCTTCGTGCAGTCGCTCCAGAAAACCACCCGGCTCGCCCACGCCACAGGTGTGCTCCAGAAGCGCCGGCAACAGATTGACAAGGCGATCATTGAAGCCCGGCAACATGTTGGTGGGGAAATCTTCCAGTCCACCCAAGTCAAGCCATACTTCAAGTACGGGGCGGTAAGTCCAGATATTCGGGCCGCGCAGGTAATTGATGCGCAACAGTTCAATATCGGCGTGTGTCCTCATTTTTAGCATTTTTTGGCTTTTTCAGACTTCCCGTCGTTGTGCTCAGATGGACCAGCCTCTAGCCCGGACCGGCTTCGGCCCGCAGAGGTTGGGTTACTTGCAGAGCTTTTTTGTCTCAATGACGGTGCACTATTTTTCCGGCAACTCATTCCCTGGCTTTTTTGTCTTCTTGTCTTTTTGTCTTTTTTCTTTGGCGGGCGGCTTATCAATCAGCGAGCATTTGCCGCGCTTAACTCACGCTTTATCCGGCTTCGGCGAAAATTCAGGTCTAACCTTGTCGGTTGCCAGGCCCGCAGACCCGTTAATAGCTGAATTACCAGCGCTTATCGGCAACACGTCAATGAGCGGAATCAAATAAATCAAAACCAACATGCAACACAAGCATCCGCCTGTCAGTTCCGCCGCCACCCTTCCCGCTGACCCGTCTGCCGACTCCCTTCTGGAAGGGCTCGCATCCCAGCTCGCAAACCAAGAGAACGTTTTGTGCACGCTGGCGGTTGACCTGAACCCGGAACTGCACTTTGCCAAGGGCCTGGTGGCGCTGACCGACCAGCGCCTGCTGGCTTTCAGCCAGGCAAGTGGCTGGACCAGCTGGAGCCTTTTAAGCCCGGCCGGAACGCCTCCGCCTGGCCTGCGATTACGCCATTTCGACCATGCCGGGGTCGGAACGCTCGAGCTCCACGACGAGCACAGCCGGCTGGCCAGCTGGCGTTTCACGCTGGGTGCGAACCCGCAGGCGCTGCGTCTGGTGCGATTGTTTACACAGCAACAGACTGTTGCAGGTAGTCAGGCGGCGCTGCCGGGCGGGCTGCCGGGTGCAGACGCTGACATCGCGGTGTGCCCGGAATGCGATTTGCCGCTGCCGCCCGACAGCGAAGAGTGCCCCGCCTGCGCGCGCGAGCTTCATACGCCGCCGTCGACCTGGGTGCTGCTGCGCCTGTGGCGCTTTGCTCACCCCTACCGGTGGCAGCTGCTGGCCGGATTTTTGCTGACGCTGGCCTCAACCGCCGCGACGCTGGTGCCGCCCTACCTGACGATTCCGTTGATGGATGACATTCTGATTCCGTTCCAGAACGGTCAGCAGATCGAGACGTCCAAAGTGGCGTGGTTGCTGGGTGGGCTGCTGGCCGCCGCAGTGCTGGGCTGGGCGCTGAACTGGGCGCGCACTTACATTCTGGCGCTGGTGTCTGAACGCATAGGCGCCGACTTGCGCACCGCCACCTTCGACCATTTGCTCGACTTGTCGCTCGACTATTTCGGCGGCAAGCGCACCGGGGATTTGATGGCCCGCATCGGCTCGGAGACCGACCGCATCTGCGTGTTTTTGTCACTGCACGCGCTGGACTTTGCTACCGACGTGCTGATGATCCTGATGACGGCCGTGATTTTGTTCTCGGTCAATCCCTGGCTGGCACTGGTGACCTTGCTGCCGCTGCCGTTCATCGCCTGGATGATTCACGTGGTGCGTGACAAATTACGCACCGGCTTCGAAAAAATTGACCGCGTCTGGTCTGACGTGACCAATGTGCTGGCCGACACGATTCCCGGCATTCGCGTGGTCAAGGCCTTCGCGCAGGAAAAGCGCGAGGCGCAACGCTTTCGCGAAGTCAACCACCACAACCTGGTGGTCAATGACAAGCTGAACAAGACCTGGTCGCTGTTCACGCCGTCGGTGTCGCTGCTGACCGAAATCGGTTTGCTGGTCGTGTGGGCATTCGGCATCTGGCTGATTGCGCGGCAGCAGATCACGGTCGGCGTGTTGACTGCTTTCATCGCCTACATCGGCCGCTTTTATGGTCGGCTGGATTCGATGAGCCGCATCGTCTCGGTCACGCAAAAAGCGGCCTCGGGGGCCAAGCGCATTTTCGACATTCTTGACCATGTCTCGAACGTGCCCGAGCCGGCCCAGCCGGTGAAAATTGATGCGCTGCAAGGGCGCATCGAGATGAAAGGCCTGGGTTTTCGGTACGGCAACCGCTCCGTGATTCGTGGGCTGGATCTGCAGATCCAGCCCGGCGAAATGATCGGTCTGGTCGGCCACAGCGGTTCCGGAAAAAGCACGCTGGTCAATCTGATTTGCCGCTTTTACGATGTGTCGGACGGCTCCATCAGTGTGGACGGCACCGACATTCGCCGTTTTACCGTTGCCGACTACCGGCGCAACATCGGTCTGGTGCTGCAGGAACCGTTTTTGTTCTTCGGCACGATTGCCGAGAACATTGCCTACGGCAAGCCCGGTGCCACCCGCGCCGAGATTGTCGGCGCCGCGCGTGCCGCCCATGCACACGAATTTATCTTGCGGCTGCCGCAGGGCTATGACTCGCTGGTCGGTGAGCGCGGCCAAGGCTTGTCGGGCGGCGAGCGCCAGCGCATCTCGATTGCGCGCGCGTTGCTGATTAACCCGCGCATTTTGATTCTTGACGAAGCGACGTCGTCGGTTGACACCGAAACCGAAAAGGAAATCCAGCGCGCGCTCGACAACCTGGTGCAGGGCCGCACCACGATTGCGATTGCGCACCGCCTGTCAACGCTGCGCAAGGCCGACCGACTCGTCGTGATGGACCGCGGGCAGGTCGTTGAAGTCGGCCCGCATGACGAGCTGATGGCCAAGCAGGGCGCTTATTGGCGGCTCTACGAAGCGCAGGCACGGCAGGTCGACAGCGAGGGCCACCTTGAAATCGAGGAAAACCAGCAAACGCAGATTGCGCTGGTGGCCTCCCAACTCTCCCATCTGGCCCAGCGGGCTGCGCAGAATGCAGGCAACTCATGAACTCCACGACGACCATGACTGAAGAGCGATTCCCCTTCCAGTTAAAGCGGCATTCCGCCGGCCAGCTCGTGCTGATCGATGCCGGCGGCGACTCGCATGTCGGCGTCGTGCCCGTGCGCGCCTTTCCGCTGGCCGCACCCGACGAAGGTATTTCGCTCGTCAGCACCGAAGGCCATGAACTGGCGTGGATAGAACAGCTGCAGGAACTGCCTGCAGCGATGCGTGCGTTGCTGCAGGAAGAGCTGGCGCTGCGCGATTTCGTTCCCGAAATATCGCGCCTGCAAAGCGTGTCCACCTTCGGCACGCCCAGCGTCTGGACGGTCGAAACTGACCGCGGTGTGACGTCGTTCATCCTGAAAGGCGAAGAAGATATTCGCCGCCTCGGTCGCAACGCATTGCTGATCGCCGGCAGCGAGGGCGTGCAGTACAGCGTGCGCGACATGACCGCGCTGGACCGTGCGTCGCGCAAGTTGCTGGAGCGGTTTTTGTAGCCTGACTGCTATAAAAACAGGAGCTGCTTGCGCAGGTATTGCCTGGGCTAGCAGCCTAAAACGTATTCTTTTTGCCGCTTCGCGTCTTTGGGGGAATGCCGGAATGAGGGAGTCAGGCAATCATGATTTATATGTAGCTAGCCACGGAGTTGTGGATGCAGGGCGCCTTGAATGGGTTGGAGATTGTGCTCGATTGCAAGACGGTATCTGACCCCAAGCTGTTCTCGGCATTCAGGCTGTTCTTGACATTGCAAGACCCTCGCGACATTCTTCCTCAATTCAATATGGTGGACTGTCAGCCGGTTCTAGAGGTAGCGGTAGAAGCTCGGGGAACAGGAACTCAAAGAGGCGCTGATGAGTCTGGTCCGAGCCGTACTTCTCTGGGTCAACACGCATGTCCGTTCGGTAGGCTTTCACCCGCTTCGACCAGTTTCTGCTCTTATCCTGAGCCTTGAGAAGGGAAGCACGGTCGTAGATCTTCAACGCGCGGCGAAACCACAGCAGGTAGCGCGGATATGACTCCGCCAAGTAGTGGGCCACCTCAATGAACTGTTTTCGCTTGAGGCCAATGGGCCGGCCGTGCTTAGCAGAATAGAAGCAATCCAACATTGCGACGGGCAATCGCATCTCTGGCCCGTAGAAGCGTAGGGGTGTCTCGGTCAGCATGCCCCAGTCGTTCCAGTTGACGGGAACGCATTTCGGAAAACTGGAGACCTCGTCCTCTTGATCGTAAAGCGAACTGTAGCGGCCGGCTACCTCTAGCCACCAAGCCTCAAACTGCGCCGACCAACTCGCGCGTTCAGCAGCCTCTTCGGCTTCTCGCTCGGCGCGCATGGCGGCGTAGTCGAAATAAAATGCTTGCTGCTTCTTTGGGTCGATCGGCAACTCCGTGAATGACACGCGCTGGCGCCTGAGCGCACTATTCGTGCCCGAGTAGCGTGGCTCTGACCAAACACAGTCCAGCAAGAATTCACTGGCGGTTCTAGAAGCGTCGCGTGTGGACGCCGACACGATGAAGGCGTTTTGGTTATTGTTGTAAAACACATCCTCCAACGTAAGACGGCGGCCGTCATCGTCAAACCGTACAAAGACCCAAAAGAGAAGTCCATCTTCCTGAAGATAAAACCGTCGCCGTTCCACGATCACATCTAGAAAAGTCGTCGACAGTTGCACCTCGAAGGCGACCTTGTGGTCCCCATACTTGGCACTTACGTCCGGTTTTCGCCAAGCCCCGGTGATAGAACCAGTCCAGCGCTTCTCCTGGGCGATGTCGGTGAATTTGCCGCTCGCATACAGTGATTCCACCAACCACAGCTTCATTTGCCGATGAAGGGCGCTCTCTTTGGCGCCGTTGTACTTCCGGGCGTTTATTTCTTCCTGCGTCAGTTCACCTCGAGTGATCGCGCTGCACCGCCCATCCTCGACGGTGTGTCTGAAGAAGAATCGCCGAGCCTCCTTGCGGCAAACCAAAGACAAAGGCACGAAGCACTCGGGACACAGATACTTCGCGCGGTCTTCCTGGTTGCTGGTCTTGACCTCGAGTCGGAGTTGCATCAACTGGGCGAAGTCTGTGCCAATAACGTGTGCAACCGGTAGCTCCTGGCTGGTCGCAGACTCCAATACCACGCCTACTTCCGGCCGCTCTACAGAGAAGCTTTCCGTTTCAGTGCCCTCCATCAAACTCATCTGCGAACGATACCAGCACCGGTGAGTTTCGCCCACGAAATATCGGGGTCACCCATTAGCCGCCCAGTCAAATAAAAAAACAAAACCCTACGACCAAAGTCGTATTCCCTTCCTTGCCAAACCTGTCTTCCCCGTCGCCAAGTTCGCCGCACACTTGGCTCTCACTTCTTGGTTGGGGGTTAATCGGGGTCAGAAACAAGATTCCTATTTAATTTTAAAGAATCCAGCTATACTGTACAGCCTGTACTAGTTGTACAAGTTCTGGAGCAGCTAATGATCACCGTAACCTCCGTCGAAGCCCAAAACCGCTTTGGCCAACTGCTGGACACCATCTTGCGCGAACCCGTTGGTATCACGCGGCATGGGCGTGCAGCCGCTTTCATGGTGTCGCCGCAAGACATGGCTGAATTGCTCGACGCGCGGCACAAGCGCAGCAAGGCGCTGGCCGCCTTCGAGGATTGGAGCGTCACTGCGGCAAAACGCGCTACCCCCGCAGCAGCCGGGTTGACGGATGAAGAGGTTAATCGCCTGGTTCGTGACGCTCGATGAGCGTGCTCCGGCGTGTTGTGCTGGATACGAGCACGCTGGTGAGCGCTGCACTACGGGTTGGCTCAGTTCCTCATCAAGTGCTTTTGAAGGCACTGGGCTCCTGCGAACTTTGCGCCTCAAGCGCGACGCTCAATGAGCTGGAGCAGGTCCTCAAACGCGACAAGTTTGACCGCTATCTGGACACGGAAACCCGGCTTTCGTTTGTGGCGCTGATTCGTCAGCACACCCACCTTTTCGATGTGCCAGAGGCCGATGAGCTGAACGTTCAGCCTGCTTGCCGCGATCCGAAAGACAACAAATTTTTGGCGCTGACACTGGTTTGCGAGGCTGACGCCATCATCAGCAGTGACCAGGATTTACTGGCGCTGAACCCCTGGCGCTCGATACCGGTTCTGACGCCAGCCGGGTTTATGGCGTTGAGCCCGAGTCCTGCCAGCCTTGGGCAAGACAGGCCAGGCTGAATGAGCAACGGCGCCAGCTTCAAGTCTTGCAATCCTTCCTTATTAAGCCCTGTTGGAGGGACTTGGCGCTACAAAAACAGGAGCTGCTTGCGCAGCACGTGCCTGGGCTAGAGCCAGTTCTAACCCGAAATTTCGATCACCCAACCCGTGCGGCGCGCTCAAATCCTCATCAATCCTGCGACTCCCGATGCGCCCAAGCCATGGTGTTCTTCTCGATGGTGTTGAACAATTCATACATCAGCATCACCATCGCCCCCACCACCACCAAACCGCTGAAAGCCAGGCCCATCTGCATGGATGAGCCGGCTGAAATCAACAGGTAGCCGATGCCTTGGTTGGCGGCGGTCATCTCGCTGACCGTGGTGCCGACGAATGCCAGCGTGATGGCGACCTTTAAAGAGCCGAAAAAGTAAGGCATCGAGCGCGGGAGGCCGACCTTGACCAGCACATCCCAGCGTTTGGCGCCCAGCACGCGCAGCACGTCTTCCCACTCGAGCTTCAGCATGAACTTCAGCGGTGCAAGTTTTTTTTTGGGGGGGGGGCGAGGGTGCCTGCGCCCAGACCGCGGGCCAGGCGAGCGAGGTGGATGAGGCCAGAAAGAAACGCCGTTTCATGAAACGGCTCTGGTAGTGCACTTGAAAACAACCGGCTGCGCGCGCGCGGCACCACGGGGCGTTCAAAAGCAAATTTTCCGGCTCCCCAAGCTGGTTCCCGGGCGCTGAGCGCTTTTACTCTTGCGACGATTGAAGCATTTCGCGTGCCAGTCGATGGGTTGCATGGCAGTGCACATGAAATGCCAATTTCACCGCGCCGACTCGATCGGCAACTGGTTCGATATTTGCTTCAATGAACCACGCAGAAAGAGAAGCGTTCAGCCAGCACCGCAACGGTGCAGGCGGGAAATTGCTCTTGAATGTTTCCACTCAAGGAGCGCTTCATGCTGGTCACCCAACAACCCGTTTTCCGGAAGTTCTGGCATGCCGTTAAGTCAACTGTCGCAAGGCCCGCAGCCGCTGATCGATTTCGACGCCGAGATGACCCGCGAAGACAAGGACATTCTGGAGTCGATCGACCCGGATGCACTGGGCGATCTGCGCCGTCGCGGCGTCGAGTATTCAATGGATTCAGACCGCCCGGGCATTTTGATTTGGCGCAAGATGATGGTTCTGTTGGCCAGCCATGGTGAGTCGGAAGTGCATCGGAACGCGGGCGCGGGCAGTGTTGATCATGTCAACACTGCGGCGACCGAATCTGCCGGTGCCGCGGGAAGAGTAGGGAATTGCGCTATCAAAATAATAGCTGCTTACGCATGTATTAATTGGGCTATCGGCCTCTCTGGTTTAAAAAGAGGCGTCTAACCAGTTTGTGGGCTGCGTCCGGCGCCCGCATTCTATTCGCCCTGCGACGAACGCGCCGATCTCGCGTTGCAAGAGTTTTTTAGTACGCCGGCCAGGCCGTCCACCGCAGGGTGACGGAGCGCTGCGGTGCTTTGCAAACTGCGACCTTTCGGTTAGCGTAGTGACTTGAAATGCTTGCCAGATATGGCAGTTTTTCCGATGACATTCACAGGGAGCAGGCGGTGGAAATCTTGGGTCTTCCTCAATGGACTTTGAACGCGCGTCTGGAAGGAGATGTACTCGAGTTCAGCCTTGGTGATGGTCGCCGGATGGTACGCCGTTCGCGACGTCCGGTCGAGCTGCTCGACAACGGTGCACAGTTCATGCAAGCGGCAGACCTTCTGGGTGCAGATCTAGCCGAGCCCCTGGCCCAAAGTGCGCCTCGAGTGCTGAATGTTCAGTTTGAAGCACGGCTCGATGGCTTTGATTGGGAGATGCTGGGTATCGGGACTGCCCGCCTGGCCGAGCAGTTTGCCTTGGCTCGGCAGCTCGTCAGTTCCAGAGAACCTCCGCCGTCCGTCGAGACAGTCCTGGCCGAAACACTTTCCGTCACCTGCGTTCATGGTGATGTTGCCACGTCCCATCCCCGGATGCGCTGCCTCAGTATCAAGCTTCTCTCCCAAGCTTGGGCCCGCAAGGAAGCATCGACGGCTCATGTGCTCGTCCTCCATGGTGTGAAGCTGGCCGACCTGATCGACGGCGGTGGTCTGCTCGGTAAGCCGTGTTTGCTGGTGCTGCGTTGGACGCAGCCGATGGAGCACTTGACGGCCGCGCTCGACAACGGCGCCGCCGTGTTGGGTCTCGAACAAGATAACGACCTGGACGGCGCGACCCTGGACGCGCTGCTTCTTCAGTTAGGCAGCGGCGCCAGTGTTGGCGAGGCTGTCCGTTGGCTTCACCGGCGCGCTGCACCCGCACGCCTGGGCGCGCGTCTGTATGGCGATGCGGAGACGCGCTTCGTGCGCATGCAGGCTCCGGCTTCGCGCCGCCAGGTCACGAGCCTGTCTTTCGACCTCGTCGGCTCGACGACGCTGCTGCAGCGGCTCGGGGACGAGGCCTATTCGGACATGCTGGTTCATCTGCACGCCCGGTGCACGGATGTCGTGCGCCGACATGGGGGGCAGCCCGACGACCCACAAGGTGATGACGGCGTCATGTGCTACTTCGGACATCCTTCGGCGGTTGAAAATGCGGCGGTATATGCGGTCGAAGCAGGCCTGGAAATTGTCCGCACAGTTTCTGCCTTGGGCGTTGCGGTGCGCGTCGGCATTGCCACCGGGCTGGTCGCCATCAAGGCCAATCAGCCGGTCGGGCTGTCGATTCATCTGGCAGCACGTCTGCAGCAGGTGACGGCACCGGGTACGGTTCTGATCTCCGAAGCGACCCGCCGCCTCGTCGCCCATGCCTTTGATTTCAAGACACTGGAGGCGACGCCGGCACTCAAGGGCATCGAAGGCCTCGAATACTACTATCTCGTGCTGGGCCCCAGCCGCGATGCCAAGGTGCACCGGCTCGAGCGGCTGCCGTGGCTCACGCCCCTGGTGGGGCGGCAGGAAGAACTTGCGCGCCTTCACACGTGCTGGGGGCAAGTGCGTGTCGGTGAAAGCCGCCTCGCCGTGGTGCGGGGAGACGCCGGCATGGGCAAGTCGCGGCTGGTACGGGAGTTTCGCTACCAGCTCGTGCAAGCCGGAGTGACTGTGCTGGAATGCCGTTGCCGCGCCGATGCGGGCACCAGCCCCTATCTGACGCTGGCGGAGGCGTTGCGAGGCTGGCTGGACATTGGCGCAGACGACGCCACCGCCGACGCGCTGCAAAAGCTGGCCGCCGTGTTGCCGAAAGAGTCCAGCGCAGGGGAGCCACTCGCCCTGATTGGCGCCATGTTGGGACTGGTACCGCAGCCCGCCCATTCCTCGCCTGGCAGCTTGCGCCAGCGCTTGCTGGCCGCGCTGGTGGATTGGTTCGGCGCGTTCGTCAGGGACCGGCCCTGCTGCCTGATTGTGGAGGACTGGCATTGGGTCGATCCCTCCACGCGCGAGTTTGTCGAATACTTGATGGATGCACAAAGTGGCTTGGGCCTGCTGCTGGTGCTCACGACTCGGGGTGAAATTGCTTCGGCATCGCTGGCGCTCGAGCGCTGCGCGCCCATCGAACTGGCCGGGGTGACGCCCGAGGCTGCGCGCGAATTGGTGAGGCTGGTGTGCGCCGACGCACCTCTGCCGGCCGGGCTGGTCCGGATGCTGGCGGAGCGAGGAGACGGTGTTCCCCTCTTTCTGGAGGAGGCGACTCGCATCGCGCTGGAGCGAAGCAATGAGGGTTCGGAAGCGGAAGTTGCGACGCTTGAAGCCGTGCCGGCATCGCTGCAGGATTTATTGATGGCTCGGCTGGACGGTCTGGGCGCCTGCAAGTCGGTTGCGCAGGTTGCCGCGGTTCTGGGGCGCGAGTTCTCGCTCCCGATGTTGACTGCCCTGCATGAAAGCGGGGTTTTTGCACTGGAAGCCACCATGGTTAGCGAGCGACTTGCGGCACTGGTGCATTCAGGACTCGTTCAATCGCAAGGCGGCGGGCAATTTGCATTCAAGCATGCTCTTATTCGGGACGTTGCCTATGCTTCGCTGTGGGCGCGTGACCGCCAGGCACTTCATGCGCGCGTGGTGGTGCTATTTCAGGAGCGCTGGCCGGCGCTGGTTGCATCGCGGCCCGAATTGCTTGCGCAGCACCAGACTGATGCTGGCCAGTACAGCTCTGCCCTGGCGCAATGGGAGCTTGCGGCACGCAACGCCGCCGCCCGATCGGCTGAAGTGGAAGCGGTTAGCCATTTGCGCCGGGCGCTTGGCGTGCTCGCCCGGGTCGAGCCGTTTGTGGACCGCGACCGCACGGCGTTGCGTCTCCAGCTGTTGCTGGCTGCCCGGCTTATCGTTACCGAGGGCTATGGGGCACAAGCCGTGTTGGAGGCCTACCTCGAGGCCCAGCGCCTGTGCGACCACATTGGCGACGAGGGTGCGCGCTTCAAGGTTGAGATGGGTCTGGAGGCTTATCGTTTCATGCGCGCGGACTTCAGCCTGGCTCTTGAACACGGGCGCCGGGCAGCCGCCATCGCCGTGCGGTCAAACGACGCAAAACAAGTTCTGCAGGCACACTGGGGCCTCGCGTGCACACTGTTCCACCAGGGGGAGCTTCGGGCTGCCATGCGCGAAATGGAAGCTGGTCTGACTCTCTACACGCCGGACATGCACCAACTGTTTGGCGTGCAGGACCCCGGCGTGATGTGCATGGCCTATTCCTCCTGGGGTTTATGGGAGTTGGGCAGGCCCGACTCCGCCCTGGCTCGCATCAATCACGCTGTCGGGATAGCCGGGGAGTTCGGTCACAAGTTCAGTCAGGCAGTCGCATTGGCCTATGGCGTCAGCATCGAATTGCTGCGCGGCGAGACCGATGCCGCGTTAGCCCGAGCTGATGCCTGCATACGCGTTTGCGAGGATTCCGGGTTTCCGGTCTGGCTGGCCATTACGCGCTGCATGCGCGGGCGCCTGCTCTGCGAGCGGGGAGAATTCGAAGACGGCCTCAGCGAGATTCGAGCGGGGTTTGCGCTGTGGTTGTCCACGGGTGCCATGGTCTCGCGGCCCTTGTACCTGGTGCTGCAGACTGAAGGGCTCACGCTCGCCGGTGAGGTGGACGCCGCGCAGGCCTGCGTGGAAGAAGGCCTTGCGATCTCGAGCCGTACCGGAGAGCGTCAGCTCGAGGCGGAGTTGCACCGCCTTCGCGGCGAACTGGCCTTGCGGCGCCACAACGCAAGCGAAGCAGAAACCTGGCTCAAGAGCGCGTATGCAATGGCGATCCGGCAACACCGGCTGGGGTTTGCGCTGCGCAGCGCCACCTCGCTGGCAAGGCTGTGGGCCGCAGACGGCCGCGAGGCCCGGGCGCAAAGGCTGCTTGTTCCGCTGGTGGCGCGTTGGCGCGAGGGCCGCTCCACGCGTGACGTACGCACCGCACTTGCGCTGTGCGAATCGCTGGTGATGACGACTACGGAAAAGGCCATTCCATGAAAAAAAAGAATCTCCGCGAACCCAGCCTCGAAACCCTCGAGAAGGCAGGCGGTCAGCATGCACGCAACCGGCTGCTGCTGGAGTGGCTCAGTGACGACGATCACCGGGCCAGGCTCTACAAACTGATCAATGAACACGGCGGGAGCCTGGCGTTCCCCAGCCGGGACACGGGGCAGCGCGAGGCCGAAGGGTTGGGTCTGGAAGCAGCCCGCCCGCCGCCGGTGACGGGGCACAAGACCGTATGGCTCGTCACCAAGAGGGCGGCCATCGAGAAAGCCTTGCGTGACGATGGAACCACCTACTCCAACCGCGTCTATGCTGAATTGGGTGGTGGCAATTTCATGCTGGCGCTGGACGCGGCCGAGGCACACAAAACGCAGCGGGAGGCCTACAGGAAATGTTTTCCGCAAGATCGTGGCTTCATCATGCAACTCAGCCGCGCGGCCTGCGAGGCTGCATCCGTCATGTCCCTGCGGGCCGCGGACTTCGACCTGGCCGCGTTCGCCGAGCAAGCGGCAGTGCGCTTCTGCCAGAAGCTGATGGGGTATTCGTTCCGCGATTACACCTTGCTGGAAGCCACCATTCGCGTTGCTTACCGGGGGCTCGTCTACCAGGTCCTGGGCAGGCATTTCGTAAGCGATCCCCTTGCCATCCCTGCGGCGAAACAGGCCCTGGGCAGGTTGCTGGCGCGTACGAGCGCGCTGATCGATGCCTACACCGACGACGACGAGGACGCGCTCAAGGACAGCGTAGATACGGCCGTGCCGGACGGCCTGCAGCCGGTTCTGAAAATGCTCGGAAAGTACGAGGCCGATCTGAACGGCGAACAGCGAGCCGTCATTGCTGTCGGTGCCGCCGTCGGCACGGTAGGCAACGTACAAGCGGCAGTGTGCATTGCCGTCAAGGGCTTGTTTGCCGATTCAGACTTGTTCAGCCAGGCTCGCGGGCTGCTGCACGAGGATTTCGACGGCAGCAAGACGCGTGAATTCGCGGCATGGCAGGCGCTGATCCAGCCGCTGCTGGCCAGCAACCCGCCGATCCCCTTCCTGCCCCGGTTGGTGATTGAACCGGGTGGTGGGGCCGAGGAGATCATCCTCGCGCTTGGCGGTGGAACGTCCGATGCCATAAATTCGTCGCAGGACGAGCCGCTGATCTGGGGTCTGCCGCCCCCGGAGCAAGGACGTCATTGGTGTGCCGGGCAGGTTCTGGCCTGGCCGCTCATCGTCGAGATCGTGCGGCACGTGATCCGCCTCCCCGGCCTGGATCAGCGTCTGCACTCGCAGGACGCCAGCATCATCGGCCTGAAAAAGCGCTGGGGCTTTGCATGCGAGAGCTACCCGCTGACGTACCAGCGCGAGCGCCGCGTCGTGCAATCGAGCCTGAATGTGGCGATGCGTTTGAAATCGCCCGTCAAGGACAACGCCGTCCGCGTGAAGGAGGTGATCCGGTCCGGCGCACCGCGCATCGAGGCAGCGCTGCGTGAAGCCCGTCACGTGCACTTCGCGTGGTTCGAACTGATCGAAAACAACACGGTGCTGGTGCTGCACACCGTGTACGACGGCCCGATCTGGGCTTACATCCAGCACTTCGCGCTGAAGGTCGGGGATTTGTTCGACGCGCTGTTCGAATGCATCGAGAATCCTCCTCCGATGCCGGTGGACAAGTTTCCAAACGAGTTCGTGGCGCATATCCAGCGCTACGACCGCGCGCCCGCCGTGGGCTACTTCTTCAGCGCCTACCCGCGCAGCGACGTGGCGCGCATCCTGCGCAGTCAAATGGAGCAACCATGATCACGCCTTTTGCTGAGGTGCAGCGCATCGTGCTGCGCGGATCGAACTGGCTGAAGGCGCGGCACTTCGCGCTGACTTTCGACGGGCGTTCGGCGCCGCATTTCCTCGAACGACTTAAAAAGGACTTCTGGCCTACACCTGCCGATCAATGGGGCACGGATCTGCAGGTCAGCCTGGGGTTCAGCCGGCGGGGCCTGGAGCACGCTTTGGTACCAAAACACGTTCTTGCCAACTTCGCGTTGAAGGCGCCGGCCTTTTACGCGGGTGCAGCGTTGCGTGCGCACCGTCGTCTCGGCCTATGGGGCCGTGACGGGCCAGCGGCCTGGCCAGCAGCATTCAGCCATACGTCGCTGGACGCCATCCTCAGCTTGCACGCAACGGCAAAGGGCGACCTCGCCGGGGCGGGCGAAGCCATTAAAGCAATCGCCCAAGCCGCGAACGTGCAAGTGCATGAACTGCACGAGACGGCTCGTCTGGTACCGCCCAAAGAAGAAACGGACCAGAAAGCGACGTGGGCGCACTTTGGTTTCCGGGATGGCCTGGCCCATGTAGGAATCAAAAACTGGACACCGCCGACCGAGCTTGAAAAATACCTGCCGATCTCGCAATTCGAGGCTGGCGAGTTCGTGCTGGGATATGCGCAGAATTCGGGCGCAAATCCGTGGATCGCCGGACCGGGATCGCGTGTGTGGCCGGATGCGCTTCGCGACTTCTTCCACAACGGCAGTTTCGGGGTGCTGCACCAGATCGAGCAGAAAGTTGTGGAATTCGAAGCGTTCCTGAAGACAAGGCCCGGAGGAATGGCACCAGAGGACCTCCGGGCCAAGCTCTGTGGCCGCACTGCTGCGGGCCGATCCCTGGCCGCTCCGCATGCCGAACCCACTGCCGACTTCGACTATGGCGGAGATCCGAAAGGCTTTCTCTGCCCGTTCGGCTCGCATGTCCGCCGCATGAATCCCCGTGCCGATGGCCTGCCGCACGCTGCCCGTGTGCGGCCCCTGATCCGGCGCGGCATGCCGTATGGATCAGCGTTCTGGGTCGAGGGCGCTTTGCCTGGCGAGAAACGCGGACTCATGGGGCAGTTCTTCTGCGCCAGCATCGAAGACCAATACGAGCATCTGGTCGGCCAGTGGGCCGAACGTGTGCCGCTCGCGAGCGACGACGTCGGTGGTGCGCGTGACCCAATATTCGGCACGCATGATCCGGGAGACGGACCCTTCGCGATCCCGCGGGAAAAGGACCAGCCGATCATGGTGTCCGGCCTGAGCCCTCTTACGCAAACGATAGGGGTCGCGTATCTCTTTTATCCGAGTCTCGCAACCTTGCGCGGGATCGCCGAACAAAGCCCCTGGTATGCGCGCCCCAAGGACGATACGTGAAAGAGGAGTACGAAGAGGATATTCCGCCGGGTGACGATGTAGGCCCGACGCCGCCGCCGGTCGATGAAGAACCGCCGGCGGACAAGTTCTGCGACCTCGTGCTGATGGGGGGTGTGGCCAGCGGGGTGGTGTATCCGTGGGCCATCGTCGAACTGGCGCGGGCCTATCGTTTCCGCAACATCGGCGGTACCTCGGTCGGTGCGATGGCCGCCGCACTGGCGGCGGCCGCCGAATACGGACGCAGACAGGGCGCTCCGAACCCCTTCGAACCCTTGCGGCGGACGCCCGCAGCCTTGGCGAAAATCCTGCCCGACGGCCGGACCCGCATGCTGTCACTGTTCCAGGCTAACGATCGAGGCAAGCGCCTGGTCAAGCTGTGGGGAGACCTTGCACGCGGAGAGCCCGGCAAGAAGCAAGCGGGTGAAACGGCATTCTGGCGGCCCGCCTTCAACATCGTGCGCCAGGTGGTCCGCGCGTTCTGGCTTCCCTGCCTCCTGGGCGCGCTGGCGGCGTTCGTGCCCGTGCTGACATTTCTGCTGCTCAACGGAAGGGCGACCATTGGCGCATCGCTTCTGGCAGCCTTCCTGGCGCTGCTGCTGGTTCCGATTGGAGCGACCGTGGGCGTGTTGTGGGCCCTGTGGAGCGATGTCCAGCATGGTTTGGTCGACAACGGGCTGGGACTGTGCAAAGGCGGCACGCTGGAGCCGCCCGGCCCTGAAGGCAAGCGGCCCGGAATCTCCGAATGGCTGCACGATGGCATCCAGCTCAGTGCCGGACTCAAGAAGACGGATTCGCCGCTGACGTTCCGGGATTTGTGGTGTGCGCCGGCCTATCCCGGCGCAGAGCCGCGGCCGTGCACAGAGAAAGACCCCGCGGGCTTGCGCGCGATCAACCTGCAGATGATCACGAGCAACGCCACCCACGGCCGGCCGTACCGTCTGCCGCTGGCGGACGAGACCAGCCGGCTTTTCTTCGACCCGGCTGAACTGGCGGACTACTTCACGCCGCAGATCGTCGCCGCGCTGGTGATGGCGTCCCAGCCCTACGTTCCGGACCGCAAACCTGCAGATCCGCCGCAAAGCGCAGATACGGCGCGCTTCCGGGAGCTTCCTGGCGCCGACCTGCCGATCGTCGTCGCGGCTCGTTTGAGCCTGAGTTTTCCTTTGCTGTTTTCCGCCGTTCCGCTCTGGGCCATCGACCATGAAGCGCCGCGGGGCGAGCGAACGTTCAAGCGCTGCCAGTTCACGGATGGTGGTGTCTCATCGAATTTTCCGATCCATTTGTTCGACGCCGCCTTGCCGCGCTGGCCGACCTTCGGCCTGTGGCTGGATCGCCGGACGCCTTATCAGTACAAGGAGCACGGCGAACCCGAGGAAGAGGTCTGGCTGCCGAAGTGCCACCGCGAAGGCCGCAACGATAACTGGCATCGTTTTGATCCTCTCGCGGCGGCTCAGGAGCGGCCGGTCTCGACGCCTGATGGCAAGTCGCGCGCAAGATTCTTGTCCGGTTTCCTTGGTGCGATCGCTATCAGCACCATCGACTGGCGTGACCGGACGAGCCTGCGCCTGCCGCATGTGCGCAACCGGGTCGCGCGGCTGCTGCTGCAACCGCACGAAGGCGGCCTGAACATCGGCATGTCGCGTGAGCGCATTCTGGACATGGCGCACCGTTACGGAACCAGGGCCGGCCAGCTCTTCGTCGAGCGTTTCGCCGAGGTGCGAGGCGAGTCATCCCAAGCCTGGAGCGAACAACGCTGGGTGCGGATGACGCTTCTGATCAACAGCCTGCGCGAGCGTCTTGCCGGCGTGTCCACCGCGGTGGCGTGGGCGGCGCACAGCGTTCCGCTGAACGTCGCGATCGATCGGGCGGTTGGTCAGAATCCAATCGAGGGCCATGGAAATGGCGACCGGCTGGAAGAATCGCAGGCTCAATCGCTGCACGCGCTGCTGGACGAGTTGGAACGGCTGGAGCTTGCGCTCAGTTCCGCCGAGCCTCAGTCCTTCAAGCCGGTGCCTGAGCCCGAGCTGCGCCTGCGGGCTCCGCTTTGATCGGACGCGCGCGCACGGTCGTCGCCGATCTGCACCGCCGGCTGGAGCAAGGCCAGCCCCGCACCCACGCCGCCGCAAATCATCGAAGCTTGCTGGACCGAACCCAGTGACTCGGCACCCGGTCAAGTCCGGCCTTCATACTTTTTCCACTCCGCCTTGATGGCATTCCGCTACAAAAAAGAGAGCTGCTTGCGCAAATATACAGTGGGCTAGCGGTCTTTTTTGCTCGGAAAAAGCAGGGCTGCGTCCGGCGGCCGCCCTTCATCAACCCTGCGACCCCCGATGCGCCCACGCCGTCGTGTTTTTCTCAATGGCGTTGAACAGCTCATACATCAGCATCGCCATCGCCCCGACCACGACCAGGCCGCTGAACGCCAGCCCCATCTGCATTGATGAGCCGGCCGAAATCAACAGGTAGCCGATGCCTTCGTTGGCGGCGGTCATCTCGCTGACGGTGGTGCCGACGAATGCCAGCGTGATGGCGACTTTCAGCGAGCCGAAGAAATAGGGCATCGAGCGCGGCAGGCCGACCTTGACCAGCACGTCCCAGCGTTTGGCGCCCAGCACGCGCAGCACGTCTTCCAGCTCGGGCTCGAGCGTGGCCAAGCCGGTGGCGATGTTGACCATGATCGGGAAAAACGAGATCAGGAACGCCGTGAGAATGGCCGGCCCGACGCCGATGCCGAACCACACGACGAGGATCGGGACGAACGCGGCCTTCGGTAAGGCGTTGAAGGCGGTCATCAGCGGGTACATCGCCGAATAGGCCAGCCGCGAGCTGCCGATGATGAAGCCCAGCAGCACGCCGACCACGATGGCAATACCGAAGCCGACCATCGTGACCCAGAAGGTGCGCCAGGCATGGCCGGCAATCGGGCCCTTGAATTCCCAGGTTTGCTGCGCGATGCGCCAGGGGC
>JANNKV010000119.1:0-3456 GCA_031396485.1 Polaromonas sp.
TCAGGCAGCCGTGCGGATGTTTGGTGATGGTCAGCTGACTCGATGCGGTCGCGCTCAAGACGTCACGATGCCGGGTCGGCACAGAAAGCCGACCCTTGTTATCGAGAGCTAAAGAGGACGCACCTTGGAACACTGGAAAAAGCCTTTGTGAAGTACAAATCACCACTAAATTGCACTTCTTCCCACTTTATCAGGTATCCATTGGCAAACAAGGGATTTGAAACAATATTTTTCAATGAAATCAAGGACTTAGATCAACCTTTGAACATGTCCTGCTCAATGAAAAACGTTGTAGATGAAGCACTTAGCTCGCGCAGTGAAAGTATTGCGTTAAAGCAGATCTTCAAATCTGGGCGAGAGGGGCTCCGGAGCGGCTCCGCAGGAAGCGCGCAAGCCGCTTCATTTAGAGAAGTCAGCTTGGGGCGCTTTACGCGAAAAGGGCGCAATGGCGTACTGGCCAGACAACCCCTGATCTCAGGCGCCCTGCATGCAGATGTTTAAACCGGCTAGCGGCACCTGCAGGGCATCTTTTGAACGAGATCAGCTTCTAGCCCAGGTTTCGCCTGCGTCAGCAGCTATTAAAATAGTAGCGACTTTGGCTCTACCGACGGGCGACCGGCCCGCATCGCTCAGTCGACGCGAACAACCACCGTGGCGTTTTCGGTGATGCCGATGACGTTGAAGAACGCGGCAACAAGACGATTGACGTCGGAAAATTGAACCGTACGATTTTCTGCCTGACGGGCAGAAACCCAGTTCAGCAGCGTGCCGGCTGCAGAAAAATCAACCCGGATCAGCTTGGCGCAGGAAATCACCATGATGTCTGCGCCGTTGAGTTTGTGACCCAGCTTGTCCAGCACCGCAATCGCATCGCCCTGAATCGTGCCGGACAGCTCTACCGCCAGCAAGTTGCTCGGCGGCATCAGAGACATCTGCGAATCGATCTGACTGTCGCTACCGGCAAGCGCCATGTTGGAACTCGCGAAATCGCGGTACACGTCCCCGATGATGGTTTCCGAACCCAGCGTTCCGCCGGTCGGATCGAGCGGCTTGTACTCGCAGCGCGCGCTTTCCCATGCTGGCGGAGACACTTCGTAGGTCACGCAGAAGTCAAGTGCGGCGAGCTCGAAGTCATCAGGCCGGTGCGTCACACGGAGCGCCTGCATGCGAAGCTGCCAGCAATCCTGGGCAGTGCTGCGGTTGTTGGATGGCGTGGCGGCCTGCAGGACCTTCTGTAGCTGCGCGTCGCCAATGAAGCGCAGTTGCACCGGCGCCGTCGCCCAGGTGCTGAACACCTGATAAAGAGGTTCAACCGCCGATGCGTCGATGGTCTTGAGATTGGTCCAGTCCAGACACCACGGCATCGGCGCCTTGGTCAGCGCAGCCTTCAGGGCTGCTACCGTCTGAATACCGACGACCGAAGGGCAAATCCAGTCAGCGACAGGTCCATTTCCGGCCTTGACTGGCTGCGGGCTCAGCATTTTGACCATAGCGGGCATCGAGAACCATTGCGGGGCCGAGCGATTGAAACGCTCAACAAACTGGATGGCTGCCGATTCGAATTTTTCCTGCTGCTCACTGGCACGGTACAGATCGAAAAGAGTGAGCCAGCTTTCGGGGTGGTCCTGACGCGGACCACCTGGGCCGAGAATTTCGAGCAGACCAGCTTCGGCGCCCTGGTCATCACCGTTGGCAAAGCGAATGGCGGCTTCTTCCAGTTCGGTATCGTGGGTAAAAACGGCGCCGGTTTCCACCGTGAAAAACTTGGACGACGAAAAATCCGACGCGGGACTGGCGAATCCAAATGAAGACGATGGTTGTTTATCGGCGGGCGCAGCCGCTGGATTACCCACCGACGCTGCAGGCAGCGGTGGAGCCGCTGCCTGCGGAGGCGGCGTAAATGCCCGTATTGGCGGTTGCGGTTGCGCCTGCATTGGCGCGGGCGCAGGGGCTTGAGCCGCCCGGGTCGCCGACTGCAGGCCCGCGGGCTCGGTGGGACTGTAAGACGGCGGCAAATGGTGAACGCCCGCTGGCGCATTAGCCGCCGCCCCGCTAGAGGTTGGCAAACCCTGCGCCTGCGCTTGAGCCTGGGCGCGCGCAGCACTTTCCTGCCCGCCGGCATTTTTGGTTTTCCACCACTGCATCGACATCTGCGCTTCGATCTCGTCGATCTTTTTCAGCGTCGTGGCCCGGTCATCCGGCTTGGAGGGCATGCTGCTCTGGAAGAACGAGGGCCTGCCGCCCGCGTCCGGGTCGGTGCCGGCCATGGCTTCGCGTTTGCGCATCTTGCGCAGCATGTCAAATTCGCGCTTGCGCACAAAGTCGTTTCGCCGCTTGCGCTCAATCATTTCCTTGAGCAGCTGCTTGCTCACAGAATCTTCGCGGTCAACCTCCGCCTGGTCAAGATCTGACCAGCTCGTGGTCGGATTCCGCACGAACTTGACCATCTTGGACAACAGGCCAGGCGCGGTTTCTTCTTTGGACATAAAAGGAAGAAAGGAAGGGAAAGTTAAAGAGCGGTCCGCGAAAACGCAGCGCTTCAATCACCAAACATTTTTTGCTTGAGCTCCCGGCGCTGCTGCGCCTCAAGCGACAAATTGGCCGTGGGCCGCGCGATCAGACGGCCAACGCCGATAGCCTCGCCGGTCTCGTCGCAGTACCCGTAATCACCCGAGTCAATGCGGGCAATCGATTGCTCGAGTCAATGCGGGCAATCGATTGCTCGATTTTCTTGAGCAGCTTGCGCTCGCGGTCGCGTGTGCGCAGCTCCAGCGCGTGTTCTTCCTCGATGGTAGCGCGGTCCGCCGGGTCAGGCACGACGACGGTGTCTTCACGCAGGTGCTCGGTGGTTTCACCGGCACTGTTGTGGATTTCCTGTTTCAGCACGGAAAGCTTGTGGCGAAAGAAAGCCATCTGCTTTTCGTTCATGTACTCGGAGTCAGGCATGGACTTGACTTCCTCATCGGTCAAGGCTTCCCCGGCTTTCGTCTTCCAGTTATTGGCCAGCTTCGGGTCTTTCTTGGCGGCAGCCTGCGGCGGCGGCGCGATCACGCGTTCCGTCATGGTCGAGTAACTGGCCTTGGCCGCGTCGGGTGCATGCGTAGGCACCATGGGTGCAGGCGGCGGCGAGTGCGAGGCCATACGAGCCGAACTCCTGCGGCCGGGCTTGAGCGGGGGGCGGGGCAAAAGACCGCCGGGCTGCATGGAGGCTGACGGAGCGGCTGGAACAGGCGCAGCAACCGCAGCGGGTGTTGCAGCCGATTTTTCGGCTTTCACCACAACGCCGGGCTTGGCGACGGGTTTCGCGCTGACGGCAACGGACTTCGATTCAGGCTTGGCGGAAGGTTTCGGAGTGGATTTGATCACTGATTTGGTTTCGGGTTTGGCCGGCTTGCCGGAGCTTCCGGGTT
Source organism: Polaromonas sp. (assembly GCA_031396485.1). Classification (GTDB taxonomy): domain Bacteria; phylum Pseudomonadota; class Gammaproteobacteria; order Burkholderiales; family Burkholderiaceae_C; genus Polaromonas. Next base: position 3,411 of record JANNKV010000119.1, read on the forward strand.
TGGCCGGCACCGGTTTGGCCACTGCGTGTTTGCTCGCAGCAGGGGT
>JANNKV010000130.1:0-1615 GCA_031396485.1 Polaromonas sp.
GAAGAAGAAGCAGCCGGCTTTATTTTGACCTGCTGCGGCGTGGCGCATTCAGACGTCGTGATCGAGTCGCGTCAGGTCACCGACGAAAGCGCCTTCCCGGTCAAGAAAATGCCGACCCGCGTAAACACCTTTGCGAAAGCCTCGCACGACGTGATGGTGATGCGCCTGCAGTTGCCCGCGGCCGATGTGTTCAAGTACCACGCCGGCCAGTATGTTGAATTTTTGCTGCGTGACGGCGACCGGCGTGCCTATTCGATGGCCAATGCGCCACACACGCAGCTGGAAAACCCCGGCGTCGAACTGCACATTCGCTACATGCCCGGCGGCAAGTTCACCGAACACGTGTTCGGAGCGATGAAAGAAAAAGAAATCATGCGGGTCGAAGGCCCGTTCGGCAGCTTTTACCTGCGCGAAGACAGCACCAAACCAATGGTGCTGCTGGCGTCGGGCACCGGCTTTGCACCCATCAAGGCGATGATCGAGCACATGCAGTTCAAGGGCATCACGCGCCCGGCCGTACTGTATTGGGGCGGTCGCCGCCCGGCAGATCTGTATATGAACGACTGGGTGATGGCGCGCGTGGCCGAGATGCCCAATCTGCGCTATGTGCCGGTGATATCTGACGCGTTGCCAGAAGACGGCTGGACCGGCCGTACCGGTTTTGTGCACAAGGCGGTGCTGCAGGATATGCCCGATTTGTCGGCGCACCAGGTTTACGCCTGTGGCGCGCCTATCGTGGTGGATTCGGCGCAGGCTGATTACCTCGCCGCCGGTTTGCCGGCTGATGAATTTTTTGCCGATTCATTTGTGACCGAAAAGGAAAAGGCGCAAGCTGTGACGTGAACAGCCAAGGCCGCCAGCCAATTCATCGCCATCGAGGAGATACCATGACCCGCGTCAGTCAAACCCAGACCATGGATTCGAGCGACCCCGGCGGCAGCCACATGCGCATCAGCGACGAGCAGTACTTTCGCAGCTGCGTGGCCAAGGAGCGGCACCTGGCGCAGTTACTCGGGCATCAAAACATCGAGGAATGTTATGAAACCGCCGGCACGCTGTGGGCAGGCGCGCAGGCACTGCCGCAGTGGACGCGTGACTGGCATGCCTGCGGTCCGCTGCTGGCGAAGCACCGGATCGCCATCATGTTCGAGCCAGCCCCCGCGGCAACCGAAGAAGATGACGCCGGCACACCAGGCGTGGTGCGGGCCGGTGAAACACGGGTCACCCTGTCTGACCACCCCAACCCCGACCGCGCCTTGATGGTGGCTATCGTCAGGGAAGTCATTCGCCTTCTGGAGCACCATCGCAGCGCCCGGCCCGAGCAGGCGGCGCCATTGCACCCGCATCCCTGAAACGCCCGCCAGAAAAACCGCCTGGCAGGGCAAATCCCGTCACAACAACCACTCTGAATGAAAAATCACCGACCCCGTACCTTTTTCACATACTGCCTCGCAGCCGCCATCATGGCGACGCTGGCGTTCTCAGGCACCGCCGCGTTCGCACAAACCAAAGTAACCCGCCTCATCGTCCCCTACGCCCCGGGCGGCCCGATCGACGTGACCGCGCGCCTGATGGCCGAACGCGTCAAGGATTCGCTGGGCACCGTCATCATTGA
>JANNKV010000142.1:0-9472 GCA_031396485.1 Polaromonas sp.
AGCGGCAGCAGCGGATACCGCAAAACGGCCTCGCGCCCGGTCGCGCCGAGCCCGAACTCCGCCCGCACCATGGCGTTGCTGTAGACCGTCTGGCTTGGCCCCTGGCCGCCGGCGTCACGGAACAGCACGTTGTAGCCGCGGGTGCTGTCGATCAGTGCTGAGTCGTCGACAAACTTCACGTTGAATTCAATGCCCTGCTCGCAGCGGTAACGCTGGCTGGCTGGTGCACCGGAGGAATTCCCCGTTGCGCAACCGGCCAGTAAAAGCGCTGATGCCGCCGCACAGACGAGTGCGGCGGACGACCCGCGCAGGAAAGGCGGATTGCGTTCAGGATGTGTTGGATTCATGCCTTGGTTCTTCCATTCATTTCGGCCACAGCGCCCACAGCCGCAGTGGCTGGTTGACGGTGGAAGCCAGCGCCCCGGCCTCGGCGCCGGTGCCGGCGAAATAGTCGGCGCGCACGGCGCCGACGATGGCGCTGCCGGTGTCTTGCGCCAGCACCAGCTTCTGGAATTTTGCGCTGCGCCCGGTGGAGGCCAGCCACACCGGTGTGCCGTAGGGAATGCTGCCGGGGTCGACCGCAATCGAGCGGCCCGGCGTCAGCGCCACGCCTTGGGCGCCCTTGGGGCCGAAGGCGGCGTCGAAGTCACTCAGTGCTTCTTCCCTGAAAAAGATGTAGCGCGGATTGCTCCACAGCAGCTGGTTGACGCGCTGCGGGTTTTGCGCTGCCCAGGCTTTCATCGAGTCGGTCCAGGGCGGCGGCAAGCTGACGACGCCTTGCTGCTGCAGCCATTGGGCGGGGCTGCGGTAGGGCTGGTCGTTGGTGCCGGCAAAGGCCACCCGCACCACGCGCTGCACGCCGTCTGCTTCAAGAATGCTGAGGCGGCCCGAGCCCTGAATGTGCAGCGACATGGCATCGATCGGGTCGGCCAGCCAGGCGATCTCGCGGCCCTGCAGCGCGCTGCGTGCTTCGGGCAGCGTGTCAATGTCCTGCCGCGAAAACCACGGTTTGCGGCTGCCGAGCCCCACCGGCGCCTTGTACAGCGGCACCTCGTAACCGCTGCCCGCGCGTCGGCTGGCTTTGAGAATCGGCTCGTAGTAGCTTGTCAGCAGGCCGTCGGCGGCGCCCTGCAGGGTCTCGATGCGATAGGGCTGCAGGCGCGAGACCATCCAGTCGCGCTGCTGCTGGCCGGTGGCGATGCTCAGGCGCCGCACTTCGCTGCACAGCGGTGCAAACTTCGGCCCCGGCCGTTCGCAGCTTTTGAGCCACGCGTTCCAGGCTTCCGACAGCTGGTCTTCTTCAAAACCGGGCAGCTCTGCCCAGCGCACCGGTACCCAGCGGCTTTTGCCTTGCGCCAGCGCGGGCGGTAGCGGGCCCGAGTCGCCGGGCCGGCTGCCGGGCAAGGCGGGTTCGGTCGCAATGGCGGGCGGCACGGAGGGCGACACGGAAGGTACTGTGGGCATGGGCGGGCTGGCGCACGAGGCGAGCAGGGCGCTGGCGATAATCAGCGGCAGGGGCCACCCACTGAGGAGGCCGCCGACGCGCCGCATCGCGCGTGCTGACCACCTGTACAACCTATTCATAAGCCCCGGAAGACTCATGACACTGCTTTTACTGGAAGCCCTTGGCGCGTTGCTGCTGCTGGTATTCATTGTGTGGTGGACCATGTTTTCGGGTCGGAAAAAAGGCGAACTACCTGATGAGGCGGAATGCGCGCCAGATCGGGATGGCGATCAAAAATAACACTTGGCTGAAAACGATCAAGCCATTGTCTTGCATCAACCGCTACAAATCCCGTAGCAGATTAGCCAGATCCACCGCCGACTTGACACCCATTTTGTCAAAAACCCGGGCCCGGTGCACCTCCACCGTCCGCACGCTGATGTCGAGCTGGTCGGCGACCAGTTTGTTGGGCAGGCCGCTCACCACCAGCCGCATCACATCGCGTTCGCGGTCGGTCAGGCCATCGAGCTTGGCTTGCAGGCCGGTCGCCTGCTGGCGCTGCGCCAGCGCCGTGCTGGAGGCGTGCAGGGCCTGCTCGATCCGGTCGACGAGTGCGTTGTCGGAAAAAGGTTTCTCGCAAAAATCGAAGGCGCCGCGTTTCACCGCATCGACCGCCGTGGGCACGTCGGCGTGGCCGGTCAAAAAAATCACCGGCAGCGTGGGCAGCAGGCCGTAGGCGATCAGCTTTTCGAACATGGCCAGGCCGCTGAGCCCGGCCATGCGCACGTCGAGCAGCACGCAAGATGGCACCTTGACATCAAGCCGCTGCGAAATCTCGGCGTCGAAGGCCTCGGCGCTGGCAAATGACGCGCTGAGCAGACGCCGCGAGCGCAGCAGCCACGCCAACGCGTCGCGCACGCTGGCGTCGTCGTCAACGATATAGACCTTGCTGTCGGGAATCGGTTCCATCGCTGTCCGTTCAGGTTGATGCGGCCAACGCCGCGTCGCTGGCCAACGTTTGCACGGCCGTCACGGCCGTCATGGCCACCGGCAGGGTGAAATGGAAAATAGTACCTTGCGGCGCCAGCGCTTCAAAACCCAGGTAGCCGCCATGCTGCTCGATGACCGTGCGGCACAGGCTCAGGCCCAGTCCCATGCCTTCTTCCTTGGTGGTGAAAAACGGGGTGAATAGCTGCGCGGCGACGTCTTCGGAAATGCCGACGCCTGCGTCCATCACGGCGAATTCGACCCAGCGGCTGCGCGCGCTGGACGCGGCCGGTTGCAGGCGCAGCGTCAATACCTTGTCGGGCGTTGATGTCTGCTGGCTGTCTGCAGGCCTGGGTGTTTCCTGCATCGCCTGCATGCCGTTGCGCGACAAATTCAAAAGCACCTGCTCGACCATGGTGCGGTCACAAAGCACCGGCTCGCAGCCGTCGGCCACATTGATCTCGACCCGCACGCCGAGCTTGCGCGCCTGCAGGCTGACCAGCGGCATGATGGCATCGAGCAGCAAGCGCGGCGGCACGGCTTCACGCACCTGCTCGCGGCGGCGCACGAAGTCATGCACGCTCTTGATGACCTTGCCGGCTCGCTCGGCCTGTTCGGCAATGCGGCGCATCGCGACTTGCAGGTCTTCAGACAGCGGCAGCTGCAGGCGCTGCTCGTTCGGTGGGACTTCTGCCATCAGTGACTTGTCATGTTGCAGCAGGTTCAATGACCCGGTGGCGTAGCTTGAAATCGCGGCCAGCGGCTGGTTCAGCTCGTGGCTGAGCAGCGACGCCATCTCACCCACCATCGCCAGCCGGGCGGTGGCCTGCAGCCGGTCCTGGCTGGTGCGTGAAATCTCCTCGATGCGGCGCTGCTCGGTGACGTCGATGATTGCGCTCATCCAGCCGGTGTGTTTGCCCACGGCATTGATCAGCGGCGCTTCCATGATCAGCACCGGAAAGCGCGTGCCGTCGCGGCGCATGAAGACCGATTCATGACCGCCCTGATCCTGACCACTATTCGGCAGGTTCTTGCCGGACAGGCGAATCTGCTGGCGTTGCTGGTAGGCGCCGGCCAGCTCGGGCGGCCAGTAGGGCGAGGGGAAGCTCTGGTTGAGCAAATCTTTCGCATCGACACCGACCATCTTGCAAAACGCCGGGTTGACATAGGTGATGCGGCCCTGCAGGTCGCGCGCGCGCAAGCCGGTCGACACCGAATCTTCCATCGCCTTGCGAAACGCCAGCGCTTCGCTCAGGTCGTTTTCTGCTCTCAGGCGCCGGCGCATGTCGCGTCCCAGCAAAAACAGCACCATCAGCAGCCCCACCGACAGCGCCGCCACCAGCGCCGTCAGCACATTGGGGAACAGCGCCGGCGTGCCGAGCCGGCTTTCCATGCGCAGCACCAGCGTGTTGCCCGGCAAATCGAGCAGCTGCTGCGCGATGTAGATGCGGCTGCCGCGCAGCGGCTCGCCGTGCAGGGCCAGCCGCGTGCCATCGGCTTCGGTGAACGACAGGCCCACGCCCCGGGCCAGTGGCTTGCTGACCAGCTCGCCCAGCATGTCCTGCAGGCTGTAAGTCGCCACCAGATAGCCCGTCAAACGGCCGGCCACCATGACAGGCAGGCACATGTCGAGCAGCTCCATGCCCAGACCTTCAGCCTGCGGTACGAAATAGCTGCTCGAATAGGCCGAACCGTTGAGCCTTCGGGCCGTGTTGCAGGCCAGGCTGATGTCGGTCTTCATCGGGCTGCGGCTGAACTGCGCGAACACCGGGTTGCGGTAGGTCGTGTCGACGAAGTCCATCACGTCCAGTGTTTCGTTTCGCCACTCCAGCCGCATCAGTTCGCGGCGTTCACGCAGCAGTTCGGTAGCCGGTGCACGCCAGGCGTCAGGCGCGGACCCGCCGGGTTGCAGGGCCTGCAGATTTTGCAGATTGCGATTCAGCGCCGAGCGAACGTCCAGCACCGCATCGGCGGCGCTTTGTTCCAGCCGGCTTTGCACCAGGCCTGATTCATGCCGGCCCGCCAGCCACACCAGAATCACCAGCAGCAGCACGACCAGCGCCACCAGCAGCGCCCACAGCGACCCGCGGCGGGTGATGCGCTTCAGTATGTTCAAGCGCGGGATGTTCAAGGCGAGGCACTCTGCCGACGGTGGGTCATAGCATCCGGTGCTCCAGCGCGGGCAGCCGCGCGCGCGTCGCCTGCAGGTGCTCGTGCGACACCTCGCCCAGCACCAGGCCGGCGCCTTCATCGCGCTGGCCGAGGACCTGGCCCCACGGGTCAACGACCATGCTGTGGCCCCAGGTGCGGCGCCTGTTTTCATGCGTGCCGCCCTGCGCCGCCGCCACCACATAGGCCTGGTTTTCAATCGCGCGGGCGCGCAGCAAAATTTCCCAGTGCGCCTGACCGGTGGTGTACGTGAACGCGCTCGGCACCAGCAGCACATCCGCCCGCAGCGCGCGGTACAGTTCCGGGAAGCGCAGGTCGTAGCAAACGCTCATGCCGACCTTGTAAACATGGCCTTCCGTCGATGGAAGATCAAAACTGACCGGCGCGCTGCCGGGCTCCAGCACACGGGTTTCGTCGTGGGCGATGTGGCCCTCGGAAAACCGGAACAGGTGCATCTTGTCGTAGCGCGCCACGCACGCGCCCGACGGCGCAAACGCCAGCGAGCTGTTGCGCGCACGGGCTGGGTCGTCCACAGCCAGCGGCAGCGTGCCGCCGACGATCCACAGCCCGAGTTCCTTCGCACTGCGGCTTAAAAAGTCCTGGATAGCGCCGTCGCCGAAAGGCTCGCGCACGGCCAGCTTGTCAGTGTCTTTCAACCCCATGATGCAAAAATATTCGGGCAGCACGGCCAGTTCGGCACCCTGCGCCGCAGCCTCGCTCAGCAGTTCATGCGCCGCCGCCAGATTGGCTTCGACGCGCGGAGCGGACACCATCTGGATCGCCGCGAGCTTCATGGGACGTCCTTTGCGGGGAGTTGCAGGTTCGACCTGTTTAGACAAGTCGCTATGAAAATAATAGCTACTTGCGCAGACAATACCTGGGCTAGAGGCCTATTTTGCTTAAACATCAGCCCCCTGCAGGCTTTTTCGGCACGCGTGATCATCGTGTGCTTATCTCGTCACGGGCGGCGGGTTGTTTTCGGCGGCCCGGGCCGCAGCCCGTCGGTCGACCTTGGTGATTTTCGGGTCGGCCCAGGTGCCGTCGATATGAAACTCCTGCGTGGCAGCTTCCATCAAGGGGCGACGCAGGAACAGCTGCGCCAGAAACGTGCCCAGACCAATGGCCGGGTTGATGACCGTGGCAATCAGCGACGCGGTGCCGGCATTGATTTCGGGCACCACCACCACTTTCAGGTCTTGCGTTTCACGGGAAATGTCGGCGCGGCCTTCCATCAGCACGGCGGCATTGACGCCGCTCATCTGCAGGTTGTTGGTTTGCGCAATGCCTTGCCTGATGTTCACATCGCCGCGCACGAAGTCGAAGGCAAAGCCTTCGGAAAATACATCGCGAAAATCCAGTGTCAGGCGCCGCGGCAATGACTGCAGGCTGAGCACGCCCAGCAGCTTGGCGATGCCCGGGTCCGCTTTCACAAACTGGCCCGACTCCATGTTCACATTGAACTGCCCGCTCAAACTCGGGTAGTCCAGGCTGAGCGGCGAGCCGGCCCAGCCGATCTGGCCTTCCAGGCGGCCTTTGCCGCGGCGGATCAGGTCGGCCATGCCAAACCGCTTCAACAGTTCGCCAGAGTCGGTCACGTCGAGCCTGAAATTCATGCTGGTGCGACGGCGCTCGGCACCCGCACGGCCGGTGACCGGCAGCGCCGCGGCGTCGGCTACCGCCGGGGCGGCCCAGTTGCCGCTGGCCGTCAGCACGGCTTCGGGCAGGGTCACATTCAGTTTGTTGAGTCGCCATTCGCGCGCGCTGTCCCGGGCCGCCGCGTTGACGTTGCGGTTCACGGCATCGATCTCGACCCGGCCCAGCTTCTTGCCGCGCAGTTCAAGGTCGTCCACGACGATGTCGAGTGCGGGGATGTTGGCGGGCTGTTCATCGAGCAGGGCTTCGACCTCATTGGCCGTTGCAGGCGCCAGGCTCAGCCGCGCCAGCCGCGCATAGACGCGACCGCCACCCGGGCCACCAGCGCCGCCCGGCTGGCGAAACTCGACATAACCGTTGAGCTCGGTAGCGTCGACGTTGGCGCGCCAGTTCAGGCCTTCACGCGAACCACCGACTACCACATTGTTCAGCTTTCGGCCTTCCACCGTCAGTTCTTTGGCGCGTATGGCCATGACGGTCGGCAGGTATCCCATTGCGGCTGCAGCGCTGGCCCCAGCGGCTGTCGGGGCGGCACCCGCCGGCTGTGCGCTGGTGGCGCTGTCCAGAATTTTCTCCCACGCGTCGAGGTTCACCTGGGCCAGATTGATGTTCGCCGTCACGCCGGCCTCTGGCAGCTGCGCGACCTCCCCGGCTTCCAGCCCGACACCGATGCTGCCGCGAATGACCCGCGGCTGGGCAGCGCTGATGTCGCGTACGTAGTTGATGGCCGCGATATTGCCGATCGTGAGCGCCAGCCGGTCCTGCAAGGCTTGCCCGGGCTTCAGCGAGTCGGCCAGCAGCGTATTTTCAAAGCGTATCGGCAGCGCCGCCTCGGCAGTTTTCCCCAACGGCGCTGGCAGGCGGAGCGCCATGCCCTGCAAATTGCTGCTGACGTTGAGCTCGGTCGTGCCTTTTCTGAAGCCCAGCGAAGCGGTGTAGGCCGCTGTGCCGCTAGCGTTTTGCGCCAGCCGCGAGACGGCACCGATTTCCTTGAGCTGGCGCAGCCCGTCGGCGCTGACGGTGCCCTGCGCGTTGAAAATCACGGCACCGTCGGCTTCGGAGTCTGCTGCGCCGGCTGCACGCGCCGGCTGCATGCCGCCATCAAAACGCACATCGCCACCCAGCATCTGTGCTTGCGCGCCGTTGATGTTGAAGCCGCGCTCGTTGATGGTCACCATACCGCGCAGGTTGGCCAGTGGCGGTGTGCCCGGCGCGAACTGGACATCGTTGCCGGGCAGGGCCACCGTGCCCTCGACGCGCGACGTGCTGATTGCGTTGATCGGCAAGCTCAGGCGGAAGCGGTAGTCGGCGGCACCCGACGCCACGGCTTTCGCCAGCGCCTGGCTGGTGATGTCAAGCAGCGGCGAGGTATTGACAAATCCCAGCGCGTCGGTAAGCGGGCCTTTGGCTTCCAGGTTCACATCGACGGTGGCGTTTTTCAGCAAGTCCGGTATCTTCGCGTTCGCCTTGACCAGCTGCAGGCCCGGCAGACCGGCGACTTTGGCACTGGCGCCATTGACCTCCAGCGTGGAGCGCATGAAAACCAGCTCACCCTTCAAATCGGTCAGCGCCGGCCAGGGCAGCGCATTGGCCGGCTGCAGCAGCTTGGGCACATAGGCGTACTGACCGCCCTGCACCTTCGCCGTGACCCGGAATTCACCCAACGCCGGATTGACGAACGGGATCGCGTCGACGGGTCCCTTGACCCTGAAACTCACATCGCTGACCGCGCCCGCCACCACGGCGTCGCGCACGTAATGGCGCACCGGTTCGGCTAGCACCAGCGGCAGGTAGCGGTGCACTTTCGCGCCATTGCCGCGTGTCAGCGTGCCTTGCAAATCGAGCACACCGGGAAAGCGACGATCTGGCCGGTCTGCCGATGCAGCTGAAGCGGGTTTGCCTGCGCTGCCTGGCGGCGGACTTTGTGTACGCGGAGGGGTCGCCGCTGCCGCATCGTCGGTGCGCCAGCTCAGCTGGGCCTGGCCCTCCGCATCTGCATTGGAAAACTGCAGGTTGCGTACTTTCGCCTCGATGCCGCTGCCCGCTATTTTCCAGGTCGCTTCGGCCGCCAGCTTGTCGAACGGCACCCGCGGTTCTTCAAACACGCCCGGAAGATCGAGGCTGCCGTTGTTGATCCTGACCTGCGCCTTGCCGCCATCCTGTGTCATCTCGAAATCAATCGCGCCGCCGGTGAGCCCGGGCCGGCCGGGTGTTTCATGTTTGTTCGGCGGCTGACCGCCCGTGCCGGGTGGACCGCCAGCCAGGCTCAACGCCGACACCCGCCCGCTCACGGCGAAGGTCTGCAGTGACTCCAGCGGGCCCTGCCAGCGCGCCTTCACGGTTTCGACCAGACCGCTGGGCGCGAAGGACTGAATCCGCGCATGCGTTTCACTGCCCACCGGCAGGCGGCTGGCAATTTGCGCCAGTGCGGCCAGGTCCAGTTTGTCGGCCGTCAGTTCAGTGTGTTCGGCACGCTGCCCCTCGCGGGCGGTGTGGACCAGCGTCATGTTCCCCCCTGGCCACTGCAGGCCGTCACGGGTGCGAAAGCGAAGGTTCTCGGTGTTGAAGTTAAAGCCGTCCACGCGCCGCGCGCCGCCGATGCGGCCGGACACCGACTCAAAGGCAAGCGCTTCAAGCTTGCTGCCGAGCCGGGCATCGACGCCCTGCAATGCCACGTCGGCCAGGCCACCGATAAGTTGCCCATCCTTGACGTCGGCCCAGGCGCGCAAGGCGCCGTTGCCGCTGGCCAGTGTGATGCCGAGTTTTTGAAAGTCGGCATATTGCGTGATACGGGCCAGATCGGTCCGCGTGACCTGGCCATACATCTGGCCCGACCAGTCCGTGAAATCTCCTGCACGGGTCGACAGCAGCGGCTGCCGGAAGATACCCCTGAGCGTGAAGCGGTCACCCAACTCGGCCGGCGGTGTGGCGTCCAGTCGCACCGCGTGGCGATGGCGCGCGTTGCGCATCACCCAGTCGACGTTGGTAAGGACCAACGGCGGCGCCTGCCGCAGCTCGTCGGTCCAGCGCACGGTGCCGCCGCGCACCACCAGCTCGGTCTGGGAAAACAACCAGTTCAGCGTGGCATCGTCATCTTGTTGTGCGCCGCCCGACAGCGCCAGCCCCGCAACAAGCAACTGACCGCTCGCCGTGCGCCGGATGTCCAGCTCTGGCTGGTCAATCAACAGCTGCTCAAAGCCAAGGTTCCACAACGAATGC
>JANNKV010000164.1:0-13795 GCA_031396485.1 Polaromonas sp.
CGTTGCTCTGAGTCGAGGTGTTTGTTCATGTGTTGCTAAATTTGACTGTGGTAGGTCGGTAAATCATCGCAGCGAATGCCACTTCGACTCACCTTCCCGGACTGTTAAATTCGCAACTCGTGATTGAACCCAAGTGGGCTACAGGCCTATTTGATGCTGAAAAGACAGCGAAATGAGCATGAAACGGCTCCGCCGCTACCGGTAGTTGCGGATCAGGTTCTCACCGTATCAGCCACACGCTCCGCGCAGGCCACAGCCTGAGCCGCATTGCGCGCTTCCACCATCACGCGCAGCAGCGGCTCCGTACCGCTGGCGCGAATCAGCAGACGGCCCGTGTCGCCCAATTCAGCCTCCACGGCTTTTGTCGCACGCGCCAGCGACTCGCTAGATTTCCAGTCCTGGCCCGGCCTCAAGCGCACATTGATCAAGGTCTGCGGAAACAGCACCACGTCACCCAGCAACTGCGCAATCGTCTTGCCACTGCGCACACAGGCCTGCAGTACCTGCAGCGCGCTGATAAGGCCGTCGCCGGTGGTGTGTTTGTCGAGCGCCAGCAGGTGGCCGGAGCCTTCGCCGCCGAGCAGCCAGCCGCGCTTTTCGAGCTCTTCCAGCACGTAACGGTCACCGACTTTCGCGCGTACAAATTCAACGCCCTTGCGACGAAGCGCTACTTCAACGGCCATATTGGTCATCAGGGTACCCACTGTGCCTGGCACTTTTTCACCGCGCGCCAGCCGCTCGTCCACCATCAGATAGAGCACTTCGTCGCCGTTGAAAAGTCGTCCCTGGCTGTCGACGATCTGCAAGCGGTCGGCGTCGCCGTCGAGTGCGATGCCGTAGTCGGCCTTGTTCGCCTTCACCGCGTTGATCAGCGCTTGCGGGTGCGTAGCGCCGACCTCGTGGTTGATGTTCAACCCGTCCGGCGTGCAGCCGATGGCAATCACCTCGGCGCCCAGTTCATGGAACACCTTGGGCGCAATCTGGTAGGCCGCGCCGTTGGCACCATCGACCACGATCTTCAAACCGCGCAGCGTCAGGTTGTTGGAAAACGTGCTTTTGCAAAATTCGATGTAGCGCCCTGCCGCGTCGTCGAGCCGGCGCGCCTTGCCCAGACTGGCCGAATCGGCCCAAACGGGCTCCTCGGTCAGCGTTGCTTCTACCTCGCGCTCCCAGTCATCACCGAGCTTGGTGCCCAGCGCACTGAAAAACTTGATGCCGTTGTCGGCAAAGGGGTTGTGGCTGGCACTGATCACCACGCCCAGGCTGGCACGCTGCGCGCGCGTGAGATACGCCACGCCCGGTGTCGGCAACGGCCCCAGCAAGACCACATCGACGCCGGCCGAGTTGAATCCCGACTCCAGTGCGCTTTCCAGCATGTAGCCCGAAATGCGCGTGTCCTTGCCAATCAAGACCGTGGGGCGCGCTTCCGTACGGCGCAGTACGCGTCCGACGGCATGCGCCAGCCGGAGCACAAAATCGGGCGTGATCGGCGGCTGACCGACGGTGCCACGTATGCCGTCGGTACCGAAGTATTTTCTTGTCATGGTGAGAGTCCCCTTGTGTCTTGTTTTTATCCAGCAGCTGGCCTGATTTTACGAGGTGCGCTACGGCCATGGGCTTCTGCCCGGGCGCGGCCGTGGTCTGAAAATCAAGGCGTTGCAGCCCGCCACACCCTGAGCGCCCGAACAGTCTCGCGCACATCGTGCACACGTACCACGCGCGCGCCGCGCTCGACGGCCAGCAGCGCAGCCGCCACACTGGGCACCAGACGGTCTGCGTTCGTGATTGCAGCAGCGCCCGCAGGCGATCCTCCCGCTACAACCGCAGCCAGCGATGATTTGCGAGACCACGCAGCGAGTAGCGGAAAGCCCGCCGCCAGAAATTCCTGCTGATGCGCCAATAGCGCGAAATTTTGTTCAACAGTTTTGCCGAAGCCGATACCTACGTCCAAAATCATGCGCGTCCTGTCGACACCGGCGGCTTCAAGCGATTGCGCAGCATGGGCTAAAAATGAGCGCACCTGAAGCACGATGTCGCCCTGCATAGGGCTCACCTGCATGGTCTGCGGCTCGCGGTGCATGTGCATCAGGCAAAGGCCGCAGCCTGGATGTTTCGCCACCACTTCCACCGCACCCGGCTGCCTGAAGGCCCACACGTCGTTGATGACGTCAGCGCCCAAATCGAGCACGGCTCGCATCACCTCAGGCTTATAGGTGTCTATCGAAACCGGCACACCCAGCATGACCGCACAACGAAGCACGGGCAGCACGCGCGCCAGCTCTTCGTCGAGCGACACGGGTTGCGCGCCAGGACGGGTTGATTCACCACCGATGTCGAGCAGGTCAGCGCCCTCCGCGATCAGTTGCTCGCAACGGTCCATCGCAGCGGACACATTCCGGGCGACTGAAAAATACGCGCCGCCATCAGAAAACGAATCGGGCGTGACGTTGACAATGCCCATCACTCGCGGCTGCGACAGATCAATTTGAAAGCGTGAGGTTTGCCAGATCACAGCGATGTAGTTTTTGACAGTTGATTTATCGCTTGCGCAGAAAAAAACCGGGGACAGGCCCCGGCTTTCTCAAATGACGCATTACCTTGACGTGCTGTCGGGTCAGGCCACTGTAGGTGTGGGGTCCGTCGTCACGGCAGGGCTGCCCCCGCTCGGGCCATTGCCACCGCCGCCGACCGACGGATTGCGCGGGGACCAGTCTTTCGGTGGCCGCGGGTCCTTGCCGGCGATGATGTCGTCGAGCTGGTCACCATCGATGGTTTCCCATTCGAGCAGGGCTTTCGCCATGGCGTGAATCTTGTCCTGGTTATCTTCGATCAACGTGCGCGCCACGGTGTACTGCTGGTCGATGATGCGGCGAACTTCGCCGTCGACTTTTTGCAGTGTGGCCTCGCTCATGTTGTTGGTCTTGGTGACCGAGCGACCGAGGAAAACTTCGCCTTCGTTTTCAGCATAGACCATGGGGCCGAGCGCCTCGGTCATGCCGTAGCGGGTCACCATGTCGCGGGCTAGCGCGGTGGCACGCTCGAAGTCATTGCTGGCGCCAGTGGTCATCTGGTGCATGAACACTTCTTCGGCAATGCGGCCACCAAACAACATGCTGATCTGGCTGAGCATGTACTCGCGGTCGTAGCTGTAGCGGTCCTGGGCCGGCAGGCTCATCGTCACACCGAGGGCACGGCCGCGCGGAATGATGGTGACCTTGTGGACAGGGTCGCACTTGGGCAGCATCTTGCCGAGCAGCGCATGGCCGGACTCGTGGTAGGCCGTATTGCGACGCTCTTCCTCGGGCATGACCATGCTTTTGCGCTCAGGGCCCATCAAAATTTTATCTTTGGCTTTTTCAAAGTCCTGCATTTCAACGGTGCGCGCACTGCGGCGGGCGGCCATCAGCGCGGCTTCGTTGCACAGGTTAGCCAGATCGGCGCCTGACATGCCGGGAGTTCCCCGGGCAATCACATTCGCGCTCACGTCCTGGTTCAGGGGGATCTTGCGCATGTGAACGTTCAAAATCTGTTCGCGGCCACGGATATCGGGCAGCGTGACATACACCTGACGGTCAAACCGGCCGGGGCGCAGCAAGGCGGCATCCAGAATGTCGGGGCGGTTCGTGGCAGCGACCACGATCACGCCGACATTGGTTTCGAAGCCGTCCATCTCGACCAGCATCTGGTTCAAGGTCTGTTCGCGCTCATCATTGCCACCACCCAACCCAGCGCCGCGCTGGCGACCTACGGCATCAATTTCGTCAATGAAGATAATGCAGGGCGCATTTTTCTTGGCGTTGTCAAACATGTCACGCACGCGCGATGCGCCCACACCGACAAACATTTCGACAAAGTCGGAACCTGAAATCGAGAAAAAGGGTACTTTTGCTTCACCGGCGATGCTTTTGGCCAGCAAGGTCTTGCCCGTGCCTGGAGGGCCTACCAGCAGCAGACCACGCGGAATGCGACCACCCAGCTTCTGGAACTTGCTCGGGTCTTTCAGGAAATCAACAACTTCCTTGACCTCCTCCTTGGCTTCGTCGCAACCAGCCACATCGGCAAAGGTGACCGGGTTGGTTGATTCATCGAGCAGACGGGCCTTGGATTTACCAAAGCTGAATGCCCCACCTTTGCCGCCGCCCTGCATTTGACGCATGAAATAAACCCACACGCCAATCAGCAGCAGCATGGGGCCCCAGCTGACCAGCAATGTCATCAGCAAAGAACCCTCTTCGCGCGGCTTCACGTCAAACTTGACGTCATTGGCAATCAGGTCGCCCACCAGGCCACGGTCGAGGTAAGTCGCGGTGGTGCGGACTTTACGGTCGTCGGTGGTGGTAGCTGAAATTTCGGTGCCGCCCTGACCTTCTGCGATGGTGGCGGTCTTGATGCGCTTGCCGCGCACCTCTTCCAGAAACTCGGAGTAACCGAGGTAATTGGAACCGGCGCCACCACGTGTATCAAATTGCTTGAAAACGGTGAAAAGCACCATGGCAATTACCAGCCAGATTGCAATTTTTGAAAACCACTGATTGTTCAAGGACTACTCCGGTGAAAAAACCTAAAGCTGCTTGGGAAGGTACTGGGAGAGCAGCTGCGGTTGATTTTAGGCGTTTCAAGGCCAAAAGCCCTAATAGCGCGCCGTGCCCCTTGCTTTGAAGCGGATTTAGGCATTTTTGACACGTCGAACGCGGCTCAACTGCCCTTAATTGCTCTTGTTCTGGGCTTTGAGGCCCATACCCACCAAAAAAGTCTCGGAAGAGTTGGACCGTGAAGCCTTGGGCTTCATCGGCTTGACGGTTTTGAAGGTTGCCCGAAACAGTTTCACCAGCTCGTCATAGCCACTGCCATGAAAAAGCTTGACCACCAGCGCGCCGTCTGGCTTCATCCGGCTCTGGGCAAACTCCACCGCCAGCTCGACCAGATGCGCGATGCGCGCCGCATCGGCCGACTCAATTCCCGACAGATTGGGGGCCATGTCAGAAATAACGAGGTCAACCGGCACCGGGCCGTTCACAGTCGCCAGCGTCTGCTCCAGTTTTTGCAGCACATCGGCCTCGCGAAAATCACCCTGGATGAAAACCACGCTTTCGATCGGCTCCATCGGCAGCAGGTCCAGGGCAATGATGCGCCCGTTCAGTTCGCCAGCGGCAGCCCCGGTAGGCGACAGCTTTCGGCGCACATACTGGCTCCAGGCGCCCGGCGTGCTGCCCAGATCGACCACGCAGTTTCCCGGCTTGATGAGGCTGAGGGTTTCGTCAATTTCCTTCAATTTGTAGGCTGCCCGCGCCCGGTAACCGTCCCTTTGCGCCTGCTTGACGTAAGGGTCGTTGATGTGTTCGTGCAGCCACGCCTTATTGAGCTTCTTCCCTTTGGTGCCGGCTCGCGCGTCGACCTTCACGGCAGGCTTGACAGCAGTTTTCGTGCCTGTTTTGCTCCCCCGCTTGGCAGTGGGGGTGGTGTTGTCTTTCATGGTGCCTATTGTCCACGGCCCGGGACCACCGATAATTGACGCATGGCTCAAATACAACTTACCCCCGCCCAACGCAAGGACCACCGCGCCGAAGCACACCACCTCAACGCCGTTGTCATGCTCGGCTCTGACGGCCTGACCGATGCGGTTAAAAAAGAGACCGATGCGGCTCTGAACGCACATGGGCTCATCAAGGTGCGTGTCCAGTCGGATGACCGCGCCAGCCGAGAGGTGATTTTCCAGACGCTGGCCGAAGAATTGAATGCCGCGCCGATCCAGCACATCGGCAAGCTGCTGGTGCTGTGGCGCCCCATGCCCGAGAAGGAAAAGAAGGCCAACGAAGACCGTATGCCCGGCCCGCGCGATGTCAAGGTGCTGAAAAACAGTTCACGCTACGGCCAGCGCCCCGAAGTCAAAACCCTGCGCGTGCTCGGCAACCAGCGCCTGACACCCGGCGGCACCGTCAAACGCGCCAAACCCAAGCAGCGCAGCCTGAAGAAAAGTTCGCAAGACTGATCGTTTTGCGCAGGGCGCCTCCAGGCGCCCGCAATCCGGAAGGGGCCTGGCTCTTTTTTGCGTTCAAGGCGGTTGGCCCTTTAGATTCAAACTCTTGCCCAAAGCTTAAGCAGCATGACCAATCCACTTCTCGACTTTTCCGACCTTCCCCTGTTTGACAAAATTCAACCCGAGCACGTCGGCCCGGCGATGGACGAGCTGCTTGGCCAGGCCGAAACCGCGCTCGAACAAGTCACTGCGCCCGAGTTTCCAGCGCAATGGAGCGATATCTCCCGCGTGCTCGACGTTGCGACCGAAAATCTGGGACGCGCGTGGGGCGCTGTCAGCCACCTCAATGGTGTCGCCGATACACCTGAATTGCGCGCTGCCTACAACGCGGCACTGCCGCGCGTCACGGAATTTTCAGCCCGGCTGGGCGCCGATGAACGTCTCTATGCCAAGTACAAAGCCATCGACGTCGCGAGCCTGGACCTGGAGCAGCGCCAGGCGCATAAAAATGCCATTCGTAATTTCGTTCTGTCCGGTGCCGAACTGACCGGCGCAGCAAAAGAACGCTTCGCCAAAATACAGGAACGGCAAGCTGAACTCAGCCAGAAATTCAGCGAAAACGCGCTCGATGCCACCGATGCATTTTCCTACTATGCAGAGGAAAGCGAAGTCGCCGGCGTCCCGGCCGACGTGCTGGAAACCGCGCGCACGCAGGCCGAAGCCGAAGGCAAAAAGGGCTACAAACTAACGCTCAAAATGCCAAGCTATTTGCCCGTAATGCAGTTTGCCGACAGCAGTGCGTTGCGCGAAACGCTTTACAAAGCCTACACTACGCGCGCCAGCGATCAGGCTCCCGCAGAGGTCAGCCGCTTCGACAACAGCGACATCATGAAAGAGATTCTGGCCCTGCGGCTGGAAGAATCGAATCTGCTCGGTTATCACAACTTCGGCGAAGTGTCGGTAGTGGCCAAGATGGCGAAGTCGCCGGAAGAAGTCGTCACCTTCCTGCGCGACCTGGCCCGCCGGGCCCGGCCTTACGCGCTGAAAGACGTCGCCGATCTGCGTACCTTTGCGTTCGAGAAGCTGGGCAACGCCGACCCGCAACCCTGGGACTACGCCTATATCGGCGAAAAGCTCAAGGAGGCGCGCTATGCGTTCAGTGAGCAGGAAGTCAAACAGTATTTCACCGCCCCCAAGGTGCTCGCGGGTCTTTTCAAGATCGTGGAGACGCTGTTTGAAGTCGCGATTCGAAAAGACTCAGCACCGGTGTGGAGACCCGGCGTGGAGTTTTACCGCATCGAGCGCGCCGGTCAGCTCGTAGGCCAGTTTTACCTGGACCAACCCGCCCGCACCGGCAAACGCGGTGGCGCCTGGATGGACGACGTGCGCGCCCGCTGGCTGCGCCCAGACACCGGCAAGCTGCAGACGCCGGTAGCGCACCTCGTTTGTAATTTCGCCGATGGTGTGGGCGGCCGTCCGGCTCTGCTCAGCCATGACGACGTCACTACGCTGTTTCACGAGTTCGGTCACGGCCTGCACCACATGCTGACGCAGGTCAACGAACGCGACGTGTCGGGTATCAGCGGTGTCGAATGGGACGCGGTTGAGTTGCCGAGCCAGTTCATGGAGAACTTCTGCTGGGAATGGGACGTGCTCAAACACATGACCTCGCACGTCGAAACCGGAGAAACCTTGCCGCGCGCGCTTTTCGACAAGATGCTGGCGGCCAAAAACTTTCAGAGCGGCATGCAAACCTTGCGCCAGGTCGAGTTTTCGCTGTTCGACATGCTGCTGCACACCTCGCATAACCCATCGGACGATTTGATGGGCCTGCTGAATGAGGTTCGCAAGGAAGTGGCGGTGCTGCAGTCGCCCGCCTACAGCCGCACCGTGCACACCTTCGGCCACATCTTTTCCGGCGGGTACGCCGCCGGCTATTACAGCTACAAATGGGCCGAAGTACTGTCCGCCGACGCCTATGCGGCCTTTGAAGAAACCGCCCGGGAAGCGCCCAAAGACGGGCAAACAACAGATGCGGGCGCAGAGCCCGGCAAAACGACCGTGACCGTGGAAACTGGTAGAAAATATCGGCAGGCCATCCTGGAGGCGGGCGGCAGCCGGCCTGCGATGGAGTCCTTCAAGGCCTTCCGGGGCCGAGAACCATCGATTGATGCCCTGCTGCGTCATCAAGGTATGGCCTGAGAACGTTAAGGGTTGGGGCACACGCCCCCACCTGCAAAGCCTTCGACCTTGCGAAACCACGAAAAACCACCAGAGGCGGGACATTCATGAGATCAGACGTTTTGAAACTTGACGCCAGAAAATTTGTCTTTTCAGCTGCCACGCTGGCCGTCTTTGCCATCGCAGCCCTGTGGTCGACAGCATCGTACGCACAGGTGTACCGCATCGTCGGGCCTGATGGCAAAGTCACCTTTTCAGACAAACCCCCAGCCGCCGAAAGCACTTCCCGGGTCGGCGCTGCAAGCGGCAGCGCCACCGGGGGCGCATCTGCCGGACTGCCGTACGAGCTTCGGCAAGTGGCCACCAAATACCCCGTCACGCTGTATGTCGGTGACAACTGCGGGCCCTGCGGCGCCGGGCGCTCCATGCTGACGAGCCGCGGCATTCCGTTTGCGGAAAAAACCGTCAATTCCAATGAAGACATCCAGGCGTTGCAGCGTTTGAGCGGCGACAGTTCCTTGCCGTTCATGACCATCGGCAGCCAGCAGCTCAAGGGATTTTCAGACAGCGAGTGGACGCAGTTTCTTGACGCTGCCGGTTATCCGTCGTCGTCGACCCTGCCCTCCAGTTACCGCCGACCGGCAGCCACACCGCTGGTAGCTGTGGCCGCTGCACCGGCACCTGCTGTGGCCGGCGCCACTCCTGCACCGGCTGCCCGCCCGGCGCCAGCACCTGCTCCACGGCCTGCGCCCAACAACGACAACCCGGCCGGCATCAAGTTCTAGCCAGTGCTAGCGTCTACCAGGTCTGCTACAACGCGGCGTCAAAACATCATCGTTTTGACGCCGTTTTCCGTTCCGAGCAGGCACACGCTGGCCCTTTGATGCGCAAACACGCCCACTGTGACCACGCCGGGCCACTGATTGACTTCGGACTCGAATTCCAGCGGGTAGGCGATTTGCAGTCCGCTAACATCCAGAATGTGCTGGCCGTTGTCGGTGACCAGCGGCACGCCGCCGTTCAGCCGCAAAACCGCCTCCCCGCCCATCGCCGCAAACTGGCGCATGACGCGTCTGGCCGCCATCGGAATGACTTCCACCGGCACCGGGAACTTGCCCAGCGTCTGGACCAGTTTGGACTCATCGGCAATGCAGACAAACTGGCGCGACTGCGCCGCCACGATTTTTTCGCGCGTCAGCGCAGCGCCGCCGCCCTTGATCATGTAGCCGGCATGGTCGATCTCGTCGGCGCCGTCGATGTACACAGCCAGCTCTTCCACATCCGCCGCCTCGAAGACTTTGATGCCCAGCGCCTGAAGCCGCGCAGTCGAGGCGACCGAGCTCGACACAGCCCCCACGATGTTGTCCTTCATCGTGGCCAGGGCCTCGATGAATTTATTGACGGTCGAGCCCGTGCCGACTCCCACGATGCTGCCAGGCTCGACATAGCGCAGCGCAGCCTGACCGACCAGCGTTTTCAGTTCATCTTGTGTCATGTTTGCTTTGGTTTCGAAAAAAAGTATTTTGGGTCCGCTGACCGTGTGAAGCAAGACTGCATCGGTCACGAATCAGTCACGGATCGATCACGAATCAGCCTTTTGAGACAATCAGGACTGCTGCCCACTTGAATCAAATTATCCAATGTCCCTGCTTCCCTACGCATTAGCCCGGCCTTTTTTATTCGGACTTGACCCGGAGACCGCGCATGAACTGACAATGGCCTCGCTGGCAGGCACGCAGCGCACGCCGCTGTCACTGGCTTATTTTTCCTCTGCCGTGAAAGACCCGATCGAGCTGGCCGGCCTGAAATTCCCCAACCGCGTCGGCCTGGCCGCCGGGCTGGACAAGAACGCCCGCTGCATTGACGGCCTGGCCGCGATGGGGTTTGGCTTCGTCGAGGTGGGCACCGTCACACCGAAAGCCCAGCCGGGCAACCCGAAGCCGCGTATGTTCCGCCTGCCCGAGGCGAACGCGCTCATCAACCGCCTCGGTTTCAACAACGACGGCCTCGATGCATTTTTAGCCAATGTCCAGCGTTCGCGTTTCTGCAAAAAAAGCAGTAAAGACCGTGTGCTGCTCGGCCTGAACATCGGCAAGAACGCCGCCACGCCAATTGAAAACGCCGTTGATGACTACCTGATTTGCTTGGGCGGCGTGTACCCGCATGCCGACTACGTGACGGTCAATATCTCCAGCCCCAACACGAAGAATTTGCGCGTGCTGCAAAGCGACGACGCGCTAGACGCTCTGCTGGGACAAATTGCCGAGCGCCGCGAAACGCTGGCAAAAACGCACGGCAAGCGCGTACCGATTTTCGTCAAGATCGCACCAGACCTTGACGAATCGCAAGTGGAAGTCATAGCCGCCACACTCAAGCGCCACGCCATGGAAGGCGTGGTCGCCACCAACACCACGCTCAGCCGCGACGCCGTCAAAGGCATGCCGCACGCCGAAGAAGCCGGCGGCCTGAGCGGCGCACCCGTCCTCGAAGCCAGCAACCGCGTGATTCGCCAGTTGCGCACGGCGCTCGGAAAAGGATTCCCCATCATCGGCGTCGGCGGCGTGATGAGCGGCGCTGACGCCGTAAGCAAAATCAAGGCCGGCGCTGACGTCGTACAGATCTACACCGGCCTGATCTACAAAGGCCCGGAATTGGTCAATGAAGCTGCACTTGCGATTAAAAAGAGCCGATAGGCCAGGTAAAACGTGCGTGAGCAGCTATAAAAACAGTAGCAACCGCATGACAAGAACCTGCCCCCGAGTCCGATCCCGAACCCCAACCTCTCCCCCACCGCCGTGTGGCAGGGCTGAGCAGCGCAGGTTGGGGTGGATCAAAATTTTAGATGTCCGACGGCCGCGTAGCGGACTAGTTTCTAAAATTTCCGCCCCAGCCGAGCAGCGCAAGGCATCCCGAAGCGAAGCGCAGGGACCCTGACTTCGGCTCGCCTTTCTTTGCCTTAGGTTTCTTTGGCGAAGCAAAGAAAGGTAAGTCGCCCGCCGCGGCGACAGAGCGGCTCCGGAAGTAATTAGCGAACTCGGGGGCCAGTTCAACGCAAGGCTTCGACAGACTCAACCCTAGCGGTGGCGTGGGAGCATGGCTTCGACACGCTCAGCCCGAACGGTTTGCAGTCCGATTCCATTTGATATACCCAATTGGAGCCAACCCCCTAAAGCCAGCTCCGCGACCCTCATCTCGCAAGCCACACGACTACCATGCAGGCAACCCCACCGGAGCCCGTATTGCCCAACGCCACAACGACAACAAAAACCGCACCATTTCCGCACCTGCTGGCCCCACTAGACCTCGGCTTCACCACGCTGAAAAACCGGGTGCTGATGGGCAGCATGCATACCGGGCTCGAAGACGGTCGCAAACACTTTCCGGCCATGGCGGCGTATTTTGCCGAGCGGGCGCGCGGCGGCGTCGCGCTGATGGTCACCGGCGGGTTCGCACCCAACATCGCCGGCTGGACCAAACCCTTCGCCGGCATGCTGGCCTCCTCAGGCGCCGCACGCCGCCACAAGCAGGTCACTGATGCCGTGCACGCCGAGGGCGGCAAGATAGCGCTGCAGATCCTGCACACCGGCCGTTACGGCTACCACCCGTTCTGCGTGGCACCGTCACGCATCCAGAGCCCGATTTCGCACTTCACGCCTTTCGAGCTCAGCGCCGGCGGCATCGAGCGGCAGATTCGCGCCTTCATCCGCTGCGCCAAACTCGCACGCGATGCGGGTTACGACGGCGTCGAAATCATGGGCAGCGAAGGCTATTTCATCAACCAGTTTCTGGTCACGCACACCAACCAGCGCACCGACGAATGGGGCGGCAGCTACGCCAACCGCATGCGGCTGGCCATTGAAATCGTGCGCCGTACCCGTGAGGCGGTGGGCAAAGATTTCATCATCATCTACCGGCTGTCCATCATCGACTTGATTCCCGGCGGCAGCAGCTGGGAAGAAGTGGTGCAGCTGGCCAAAGCCGTCGAAGCGGCCGGCGCCACGCTGATCAACAGCGGCATCGGCTGGCATGAAGCCCGCGTGCCGACGATTGCCACGTCGGTGCCGCGCGGCGCCTTCACCTGGGTCACCAAAAAGCTGCGCACCGAGTTGCGCGCCGCGGGCGTGAACATTCCGGTCATCACCAGCAACCGCATCAACATGCCCGAAGTCGCGGAACAGGTTCTGGCTGATGGCAGCGCCGACATGGTCAGCATGGCGCGGCCGTTCCTGGCCGACCCGGAATTCGTCAACAAGGCCGCGCAGGGACGCAGCAACGAGATCAACACCTGCATCGCATGCAACCAGGCCTGCCTCGACCACGCGTTTCAGGCCAAGCTGGCGAGCTGTCTTGTCAACCCGCGCGCCGTGCGTGAAACCGAGCTGTTCATCAACATCGCGCCAGCGAAAAAGAGATTAGCCGTCATCGGCGCCGGCCCTGCCGGCCTGGCAGCCGCCACCACGCTGGCGGAGCGCGGTCACAGCGTCGATCTGTATGACTCGGCCGACAAAATCGGCGGTCAGTTCAACCTGGCCAAACGTATCCCCGGCAAGGAAGAGTTTGAAGAGACGCTGCGCTATTTCGGCCAGCGCATCGCAGGTACCGGCGTGCGCCTGCACCTGAACACCAGCGTGAGCGCGACCGAGCTGCTGGCGCAAAAATTTGACGAGATCATTCTGGCCACCGGCGTCACGCCGCGTAACCCGCGCATCACCGGACAAGAGCACCCGGCCGTGCTGAGTTATATCGATGTGTTGCTGGGCAACAAGACCGTGGGCCAGCGTGTGGCGCTGATCGGCGCTGGCGGCATCGGCTTTGACGTGGCTGAATTTTTGGTCACGCCTGCGGGCCATTCCACTGCGCTCGACCTGCCCGCCTGGCTGGCCGAATGGGGCGTGGCCGACCCTGGCGAGGTACGCGGCGGCGTGGTGCGCGCAGCGCCAGAGCCTGCCGCGCGGCAGGTCACCCTGCTGCAGCGCAAGCCCGGCAAGCTCGGCGGCAACCTGGGCAAGACCACCGGCTGGATCCACCGCGCCGCGCTGAAAATGAAAAACGTCGAGATGCTGTCAGGCGTGAACTACGAGCGCATCGGCGCCAGCAGCAGCGGCGCCGGCGTCAGCCTGTTCATCACCTTCGGCGAAAAACGCAACAATGGCACCGTGCTGGAACTCGACAACATCGTGCTGTGCGCCGGGCAGGAGCCGCTGCGTGAATTGCTGGAGCCGCTGCGCGCGGCCGGTGTGAAGGCGCATTTGATCGGCGGCGCCGACGAGGCGACTGAGCTCGATGCCAAGCGAGCGATTGACCAGGCGACGCGGCTGGCGGCGGTCCTGTAGCCGCCAAACCAGGCAGCTTCAAGCAAAATCGGCCTCTAGCCCAGGTAATACGTGCGCCGACAGCTATGAAATCAATAGCATCCGCGCGCTTGTCAATGCCCCAGGATTTTCGACAGAAAATCCCGGCTGCGATCGGTCTTGGGGTGATTGAAGAACTCGGTCGGCGTGTTTTCTTCAACGATCTGGCCCTGGTCCATGAAGATCACCCGGTCGGCCACCGCCTTGGCAAAACCCATCTCATGCGTCACGCACAGCATGGTCATGCCGCCATCCGCCAGGGTGATCATCACATCCAGCACTTCCT
>JANNKV010000195.1:0-4741 GCA_031396485.1 Polaromonas sp.
GCAGGCGCTCGACCAGATCAGGGGGCGCCGCCATGAAGCCCACCCGCCAGCCAGGCGCGAGGATTTTGGCGAAGCCGCTGACATATATAGTGCGCTGCAGCCCGTCCATTGCGCACAGCCGCGTGGCGTGTTCGGGCGCCAGGTGGCTGTAGGTGTCGTCTTCAACAATATGAAAGTGGTACTGTTGGGCCAGTTGCAACACGCGGTGGGCGCTGCCGGGCGCAATGCAGTAGCCGGTCGGGTTGTGAAACACGCTGACGCTGACAAACAGTTTGGGCTGGTGCAGCTGGCAGTACTGCGCCATCACGTCCAGATCGGGTCCGTCGGCGCGGCGCGGCACCGGCAAAATCCGCATACCCATCGCGGCCAGGCGGGCAAATTCGACCGCCCAGCCCGGTTCCTCGACCATCACGCAGTCGCCAGCGCGCAGCAGGGTGCGGCTGACGATGTCGAGTGCATGGGTGGCGCCGACGGTGGTGATGATCTGTTCCGGCCCGGCCTGCACGTTGATGGCGCCCAGCTTTTGCGACAGCGCCCGGCGCAGGCCGCTGTCACCCTTGGGCTCGCCGTATTGCAGCGAATAATCGCCCAGCACGTTCTTGCTGGTGACCTTGCGCACAGCCGTCGCCATGAAAGCCGTTTCCAGCCAGTCTGGCGGAAAGACGCCCATGCCAGGCTGCGGCTGGCCGCTGACCTGCTGGAACATGCCGCGAATCAGCGCCGTGGCATCGACGGGCGCCGGGCGGGGCTGAATCCAGCCCCACGGATCGCGGGAATTGGCCGGAACGTCAACAGACAGCGCACCGGAACCCGAAACTGCCGCCGCTTCCGCTCCGTCAGTCGCTATGTTTTTAATAGCTTCTCGCGCAGGTATTACGTGGGCTAGAGGCCTGTTTGATGCATTAAACGCCACATCACGGACAAAAAACCCGCTGTTTTTCTGCGCCACCACCAAACCCTGGGCCAGCAGCTGGTCATAGGCAGCCACCACCGTCGACACACTCACGCCCTGCTGCTTCGCGCACAGCCGCAGCGACGGCAGCCGCGCACCGGGCGCCAGCAGCCGGCTGCGGATGCGCTCGGCAAAGCGGCTGGCCAATTGTTCTGTCAGGGACTGCGAAGCGGTTTTCATCAACATGGCGCAACTTTCAAAAACGGGTTCCGTGCGCGGCACAGGTGCCGTGTATCGACAAGGCGATCAGTACAGCTCAAAACTTTGTAGGCCAAACTGTACTTGAGGTGTACTGGTCTAAACCGGATTTCAACTATAAAGTCAGACCCATGAACTGGCAAGATTTCACAGCGTTACTGGTGCTGGCCACGGCGATGAGCTTTTCGCCCGGGCCCAACACCACGCTCGCCAGCGCGCTGGGTGCCAACCACGGCCTGCGTCGGGCCATGCCATTTGTGTGCGCCGTGCCCGTCGGCTGGGGCGTCATGCTCGGCTTGTGCGCCCTCGGGCTGGGCGCGTTGCTGCTGGCCGTGCCGCTGCTCGCCTGGGCCGTCAAGTTGCTGGGCGTCGCCTATCTGCTGTGGCTCGCCGCCAGACTCATCGGGTTCAGACCCCAGTTCCCGGGCCAGTCCGGCGATGCAGCGCCCATGGGCGTCGCCAGCCCGCCAGATGTCACCTTCTGGCAGGGCGCGGCGCTGCAGTTCGTCAACATCAAGGCGTGGCTCTTCGCGCTCGCCGTCGTCAGCGGCTGGATTGCCGGGCGCGGCGATGCCGGCCTGCGCTTTGCCATCGTGCTGCCCGTCATGCTGTTCTACGCCTTTGCCAGCAACCTCACCTACGCCATGGCAGGCTCGCTGCTGCGCGACTGGCTTGCCGGGCCTGACGAATCGGGCCGCCGCCTGGTCTGGTTCAACCGCCTGATGGCGCTGGTGCTGGTGGCAACCGCCGTGTGGATGTTCTTCGTATGAGCGCCCTCGCCCGCACCGCCGAAGCACCGCTGCAGATCAACAAAGGCCTGTGGCTGGGCCTGCTCGGCATCGTCATTTTTTCGGTCACGCTGCCCATGACACGCCTGGCCGTGGGCAGCCCCGAGGCGCCGCAGATGTCGGGCATCTTCATTGCCGCAGGGCGGGCTGTGGTTGCGGCCGCGCTGTCAGCCGTTTTTTTGCTGGCTACGCGCGCACCGCTGCCCCGGCGAGGCGACTGGTGGCCGCTGGCGATTACGGCTGGCGGTGTGGTGTTTGGCTTTCCGTTTCTCACCTCGATTGCCATGCGGCATGTCGAGGCAATGCACGCCAGCGTGATCGTTGGCGTGCTGCCATTGGCCACCGCCGCCGTGGGCGCTCTGCTGCACCGCCAGCGGCCGTCGAAGGGCTTCTGGGCCTGCGCCGCACTGGGCAGCGTGCTGGTGGTGGCGTTTGCCATGCTGAAGTCTGGTAGCGCTAGCGGCCTGTCGCTTCGTCTGGCCGACCTGCTGCTGCTGGCCGCCATGCTCTGCGCCGCCGTCGGTTACGGCTACGGGGCCCGGTTGTCGCAGCACATGCGTGCCGAGCACGTCATCTGCTGGGCACTGATCATCTCGTTACCACTAACGCTGCCACTGGCCCTGATCAGCTTGCCGCAAGCACCGGTGAAGGCTGCGGCTTGGTGGGGGTTTGGCTACGTGGCCGTGTTCTCGATGTGGCTGGGATTTTTCGCCTGGTACCGCGGCCTGGCACTGGGCGGCACGGTGCGCGTCAGCCAGGTGCAGCTGGTGCAGCCGTTTTTGTCGATGTTGTTTGCCGTGCCGCTGCTGGGTGAGCGGCTGGATGCTGTTACGGTAGGCTTTGGACTGGCTGTGATTGCAACGGTGTTTGTGGGCAAGAAAATGCCGGTTGGCAAGCCCGCATGAAGAAGCCACACAGGTTTGAAAATTTCAGCAACTATTTTGTCACCTGGGTCGTTTTTTACGGCCCACCCGGAGGAGAGTGAAATGAAGTGGATACAAGCCCAGCGCGCCGAAAAAATGAACCCGTCGGTGATCCGCGAGATTTTGAAGGTCACCGAAAAGCCCGGCATCATCAGTTTTGCCGGCGGCCTGCCGTCGCCCAAAACGTTTCCCGTCGATGCCTTTGCCGCAGCGTGTGCCACGGTGCTGAAAACTGACGGCCGCGCCGCGCTGCAGTACGCGGCCAGCGAAGGCTACGCGCCGCTGCGGGAATGGGTGGCCGCCGATTTGGGCCGGCAAAGCGCGCTGGCGGGCCTGCCGTGGCACATCGACCCGGCGCAGGTGTTGATCACCACCGGCAGCCAGCAGGCGCTGGACTTGATCGCGAAAATTCTGATCGACAAGGATTCCAAAGTGCTGGTGGAAACGCCGACCTACCTCGGCGCGCTGCAGGCCTTCACGCCGATGGAGCCGGCCTTCGCCAGCGTCGCCAGCGATGCGGAAGGCATTGATGTTGATGATTTCATCGTGAAAGCAGGAACCGTTCGGGCTGAGCCTGTCGAAGCCGCTACAAGCGAGGAAACCCTTCGACAAGCTCAGGGCGAACGGAATAAAGCCCGCTTTTTGTATGTGCTGCCCAACTTCCAGAACCCGACCGGCAACTCGATGAGCGAGGCGCGCCGCGTCGCGCTCAGTGCAGCGGCCGCGTGCCTGGGCGTGCCGATCGTTGAAGACAACCCCTATGGCGATCTGTGGTTTGACGCCCTGCCGCCGCCCACGCTCACGGCCCGCAACCCCGAAGGCTGCATCTACATGGGCTCGTTCAGCAAGACCTTGGCGCCGGGGTTGCGCCTCGGGTTTCTGGTGGCACCGAAATCAATTTACCCCAAGCTGCTCCAGGCCAAGCAGGCGGCTGACCTGCACACGCCGAGCTTTAACCAGCGCATCGTGTCTGAAGTATTGAAAGACGGTTTTATCGAACGCCACGTGCCGACCATCCGCGCGCTGTACAAGTCGCAGCGCGACGCCATGCTGGCGGCACTCAGCCGCGAGATGCCGCTTGATGTGACATGGAACACGCCCGACGGCGGCATGTTTTTGTGGGCGCGCTTGCCCGAAGGCATGAACGCCGTGGCGCTGCTGCCCAAGGCGGTCGACAAGAACGTCGCCTTCGTGCCCGGCGCTGCGTTCTACACCGACAACGCTGATCCGCGTTGCCTGCGGCTGTCATTCGTGACCGCGAGCATCGAGCAGATCAACATCGGTGTCGCCGCGCTAGCCGAGGCGATTCGCGAAAGCCGGCCGGCCGACACCGAAGCGCCAGCGGGAGACATCCTTCGACAGGCTCAGGACGAACGGGTAGAAGCGACAACGGTGGAAGCCAAATAGATGTTGAAGATCTGGGGGCGCATGAGCTCCATCAACGTGAAAAAAGTGGTGTGGACCGCGCAGGAACTGGGCCTGGACTTTCAGCGCACCGAAGCCGGCGGGCTGTTCGGCGTGGTGAAGACGCCCGAGTACATGCAGATGAATCCGAACTCGCTGGTGCCGGTGATCGAAGACGATGACTACGTGCTGTGGGAATCGAACGTCATCGTGCGCTACCTCACCGCAAAACACGCGTCGGGACAGATGTTCCCCACCGACCTCCGCGAACGTTTCGACGCCGAACGCTGGATGGACTGGCAGCAAACCACGCTGAACCCGGTCAGCCGGCCCGGCTTCTGGCAACTGGTGCGCACGCCAGCGGAGCAGCGCAACCCGGCCGTCATCGCTGAATCCAACGCCGCGGTCGAAGCGCTGATGTTCACGCTCGACATGCACTTGGCGAATCGCGCCTTCATGGTAGGCGAGCGTTTCAC
>JANNKV010000222.1:0-9680 GCA_031396485.1 Polaromonas sp.
CAGGTCGATATCGCTGATCAGCGGCGGCACGGCGCCGAAGCCTTTCAGCAGCGCAGGCAGCAATGCGGCATCAGCCGGCTCGGGCGGAATCGTCGCGGTTTTTTTGATGTGGAACTTGCCTTTTTCGCGGTACCAGGTCCAGATCGATCCTTCCAGATTTGTCGTGTCGACCACCACGCCCAGAAAACCGTATTCACGCGTCGGGTCGTGCGCCGGCCGAATCTCGAGTGCCATCTGATGGTTCGCACCGAGGTCAATCGTCTGCACATGCTTGCGGGCACGCAAGTCCCAGAAATGCACCGAGTGGCCGTACTTGTTGGCCAGCAAATCTTCGGCGACGATGCCCTTTTCAAACTGCGGCGGCAGGCCCCATTCGCTCGACACCATATAGTCGCGCGGCAGGTTCCACCAGAAGTCGTAATGCATTTTTTGCGTGCCGCGGTCAATCTCCCAGCGCCCGCGAATCTCAAACGTTTCGCAGTCCATGATGAACACGCCCGGCGGCCCGTCGGTGCCGTCTTTTCCGCCGCCTCCAAGTGTGCTGATGTAGATGCCTTCCGGCCCGCAGTGCACGGTGTGCGGGCGCGAATAACCCGTCTTGCGAAAGATTTCTTCAGGCTCGATGGTCTTGATCAGTTTGGGATGCGCCGGGTCTGGCTGCGTGTCGACGATGTAGATGCGCGACGAGCGAATGCCCGGAATGATCAGGTAGCGGCGCTGTAAAAACGCATGGCCCGACAGCGGCGACAGCGCCGAGCTGCAGGCGTTCCAGCCGAAGTGATGGAACTCGTCGCCCTTGTACGGCATATCAAGCCGGCTGAGCACCGTGCCGTAGGTTTTCGACTTCGGATCGACATCGATAGTCGCCAGCGCATCGGGCTTGGCCTGATCCGGCGACAGCAGCACCGTGTAGGCCAGGTGTTCAACCTCGGCTTCCATCGCCAGACGCGGCGATGGGTAAAAAGTCGGATCGGGGCGCAGTGTTTCGAGCATGGTGACTCCTCATTGAAGCGTGGAAGGCGATGCTTTCAAGGCTCAGCCCGCTGTCTCGCCGGGGGCTGCAGGGGGAAGTCATGGTGCGCGCCGAAGCGGGGGATGTCAAGACGGGCGCGCGAGCTGCGCAACGACCCCGTCCATGTTCAAAACGGCCGTGTTTTAGCTCAATTTACGCCTCTAGCCCTTGTATAACTTGCGCGAGCAGCTACTATTTTTATAGCATCTGCCTAACCGGAATCTGGAGCCGACGCAGCTGGTCAGGCGGTGATTTGCAACTGCGCCAGGTCCAGCATTACAAACTGCGCGAAGCGCCCCTGCTTGCGATTGCCGTCGTCACTGACGATGACGATTTTCGCCACGCCATCGATGACAGCCGGGCACACGCCTTCTGCGCGTTCGAATCCCGCCAGACCGGGTGCCGTCACGCGGCGCGCGGGCGCAGCGGCCTGTCCGTTCCAAAACCACAGGCCGAACGCATGATCCGCGCGCGAAGCGGGGCCGCTGATGACGAGGTAGCCGTTCATCGCGGCGACATAAGACATGCCGCGAATGCCGTGCCCGCCCAGGTCCAGCGTTTGCAGCGTGTTCGAAATTTGCGGCGCGGCGCCCGCATCAAATATCGCCGCCGTGTTTTCAAGGCTGGCGATGATCGCCGCACTGGCCTGCAACGGGCTGCGAAAGCCGATCAGCAGCCGCTGCCCGTCGGGCGTGATCTCTAGTGCCTCGATGTTCAGACCCGCGCCCGACTTGGCATCAGGCGCCAGCGCCGCAGCCGCCAGCACCGGGTGCGCAGCGGTCAGCGCCCGCTTCAGCCCGCCCACCACCACGGGTTCGGCCACCTTGTCTTTTTCAATTCGAAAACGCGCCAGCTTTTCACGCCCCTTCTGCTCGTCGCCATCGTCATCTCGTGAATGCGAAGTGATGGCATACAACTGGCCCGTACCGTCCAGCGCCAGCCCTTCCAGATCGTCCAGCTTCCAGATGGGGTCACCGCCATGGAACCACGCCGGGCCCAATGATTGGCTGCTCACCTCGCCGTTGGCCGCGATGGTGACCAGGCTGAAGGAATGATCTTTTTCGTCCTCGACCACGAGGAAACGCCCATCCGGGAGTTGCTGGATGGCTGAGGGTTCGTAGAGGCCGGTGAGTGGCTTGAATATTGGCGGGGTGTTCGGCGTCATGACGATCAGTGTTGTTTGCGATGCCGGGGTGGTGCAGGCACTACCGCATGACGAAGCAGCAGGGCGTGCAGGTCGTTGTCTTCATCACAGTGGCTTGCTTTTGTGCCGCTGATGGCTGTGATCATGTCTGGCCAGCAGCGTTGCGGGGGAGCTGCACGGTGAATACGGTGCCGCCCTCGGCACTCGACTCGGCCTTGATCGTGCCGCCGTGTCCAAAAGTAAGTTCACGCGCGATGTACAAACCCAGGCCCGCACTATTGGAAAAAAGACCGGTGGGTTCTTCACCCATTGAGAGTTGCACCAGTGGATCGAAAATCGCGCGCAGCGACTCCGGCGGAATGACCGGGCCGGCGTTGCGTACCTGAACGGTGACATGATCCGGCTGCCCCTCCATCATCAGGTTGACCACATGGGTGGGATAGCCATACTGGGCCGCATTGTTGAGCAGGTTTGAAAATACCTGCTGCAGTCGGGCACCGTCAAAGTTACCGTGAAGCTCGCCCGAAGTTTCCAGTGCAAACTGGAATTCAGGATGCGCCGTCTGCGCCTCTTCAATCGCGGCCTGGCCAATGGTTCGCAGATCAACCGGCTGCCGCTTGACCCGTATGACGCCACCCAACTGGCCCCGGCCGTACTCCAGAAGGTCGTTCACCATCGACGACATCAACGCAGCACTGGTCAGAATTCGCGTGCCCGCCTGCCCGGCGGCGCCGGCCGTCACCTCGGGTTTCTGCAGCACCTTTGCAGAAAGTCTGATGCCCATCAAAGGGCTTCGGAGGTCATGGCCGAGAATTGCCAGAAAGGTATCGCGCGCCCGGCTGTTTTGCCGGGAATACGTGGCTACCGATTCCGCCAGTGCCTGGTCAATGGCTTCATTGAAGCGCACCATCTCACGGGCCACCTGCGCTGTCATTGCTGAAACGTTGGGCAGCCACAAACGCAGTACGGTGGCTCGCAGCGCACGAAATTCCGCCGCAAGCTCCGTGAGCGTGAACCCGCTGTAATGGCGCTCAATTCCATGCGCGGACGCGGCACTGTTTTCCTCGCCGGCTTTTGACTCCTCACCTTTGGACTTGTCCGCCTGCTGCTGAGCGCTTTGCGCTGTGTCCATGTCCTCGGTGAGCTCCATCAAAATCTCGCGCGCATGGTCGCGCAACTCGCGCGCCGACACGTGCGCGCCCTCGGGGAACAGCGTCAAGGCGAACTGGTCCCATTCCTCGAGGATTTTTTCGATGTTGGCTTCGATAAATTGCGAAAGTTTCATACGGGATGCAGTCCGGTTACGTGAAATCCTGATGCCAACTCAAAAACCTTGGCTTCGGGACGTTGACTGTTTCGTTTGCTCTTGCAATTACACACCCTGGAAAAGCCTGGCGGCAATCAAGGGCACATCAATGGCTCACTACGGGTGACTTCAGTTCTGCGGCGGAACAATCTGCGCGAACGAAAGTTGCTTCTGCGCAAGTCACTGGCACGCTGGCGAGCGCCCGCAAGCCAGCAACCTCGACACAGTAACACGTGTGGAATGCTGCTGGCAGGCTCCCGCCCGCTGATTGGTCTTTTTGCGCCCCGCATGTTCATGCTCATGGACATCGCATGAAAGCGAGGTGATGGCGTACGGGGCGCAAGCCGTCTAGCGCCAAACCTTCGAGATCATCCAGATTCCAGATCGGATCGCTGCCGTGGAACCAGGTCGGGCCCAACGATTTGGTGCTGACATCACCATTGGCGCTGAGGTTTGCCCGGCTGGAGGAATGGTCTTTTTCGTATTCGACCACCAGAAAGCGGCCATTCGGGAGTTGCTGGATGGCTGAGGGTTCGTAGAGGTTGGTTAGGGGCTGGAAAGTGGGAGGGGTGGTTGGCGGCATGGATGCATTCTCTCTATTTGTCACTGTTCGGGACTGAGGATTCGGTAATAGAAAGAACTGCGGGGCCCTTATTTCAATCCTGGCGGTCAAATCCATTGCAGCAAAAGTCGCACACCCAATCCACCCGGGCAGCGCTACTCATCGATGGAGTCAGTCATTCACCGGTCGGTGCATCCCAAGGCTCAGTCATAATTTGCTCGACTTGGCCCTCGGACAGTTACAAGCCAAAACAGGCCATCAGCTCAACATTTGACCGTCATCCCGAGCGGTTCGGACCAACAAAGTTTATTTGCCGCCCATGAACTTCGCGTTTTCATCAAGCATTGTTTCTCGGCAGATAAAACACTAGCCGTTAAGCGCCGCAAATGCCCACCAACGCAGACGCCAGTGTTGTATTTCGTGATCTGAGGGATGCCTTGATCACCTTGGACGAGGCCGTAGGATCGCCGCGAGATGTTCGTCGCGCGTTCTCTCGCTATGTGGAACTTAGTCAGAGGCTCACATCGGCAATGCGCAAGGACTACAGCCGGCTTACTGGTGGAAAGTGGGAAGCATCGCTGTTCACTGATTGGACTGTGCGAACTGAGCTGCTCAGGTATCTGCGCAACCAAGATCAGCATGGCCACCAAGTCTTCATCACAGTCTGCGAGACGCAACACCACACGATCCCATTTGACGTTGAGGTCCCTGGCTTTCCGAGCGATGTTTTTGTTGTCAACGGCACGTGGAATCTCACAGATCACATGCTGACTGAGCCCCCAAAAGGACTTGAAGTTTGTCTCTCAGATCCCGGAGTCAACCCAGGCGCTAAAGATTTTTTGAAGCCACTAAGAGTTGAGTACCGGTATGTACTCCTGCCTCGAGACAAGAATGACAAAGATAGGTTTGAACGTGCTGGCGCCTCAGACGTGCACGAGCTCGCTCACGAGACATTTGAAACCCTTAGGAAATACCATGAACTGTTCAGTCAAAAATTGGGGATTTGACCGCAAAGTTAACGTTACTGTCACATTAAAATTAGCGCCCATTACGGTATAATTTTTATACCATGCACGCTTTTGAATTCGACAACGCCAAAAGCGAAGCCAGTCGCATAAAGCACAACATCGACTTCATTGAAGCGCATCTGCTCTGGAATGACCCAATGCTGCTGGAGATTCCGGCAAAAACCGCAGACGAACCACGTTATCTGGTGATTGGACTTATCGACGGAAAACACTGGTCAGCCGTCGTCACTTATCGAAGCCCAAACATTCGATTGATATCCGTTCGTCGCGCACGCACAGAAGAGGTGGCACTGTATGAAAGCTAAAGATTTCGAGCAAAAATTTGATGAGGATGTGGACCTCACTGCATCTCTGGATTTGTCCAAGGCCCGGCGTGTGTTGCAAGAGCAAAGGCGCGTGAATGTCGATTTCCCCACTTGGATGATCGACTCGCTGGATCGGGAAGCCAGCAAACTCGGGGTGACACGGCAGTCCGTAATCAAGGTCTGGCTGGCCGAGCGCCTAGAAGTGACTGCCTCCAATGTGCCGCTGCAGCGAACCCGTGCCGGGGCTGGGCGCCGCTGATCTGCACGGAAAACTCCATGAAACTTCTTTCCAAACCAACGAAGCTGAGTGACGTGGGTTGGTGGCTCGCGCTCAGTGCCTGCCTGCTTTTGCTTTACTTCGCTTTTCTGAGTCTTGGCTTTGTGTCGAACGACAGCAAAGGTTTGAGCTTGCTTGGGCTCCTCGCTATCTTGGCAATCGGATTGCTGATGCATCGTTGGTGGATCAAGTCGCGTTTTGATCGGCGCTTCGCGGAGCTAACTTTGGATCAACGGATGATGGAAATGGAAAAGGTATTTGAGGAGCAGGTTATCGCAGGCGTGATTACCCGGGCAGAGCTGGAGAGGATGCGCGGGAGCGCGCGGACTCGGTTTGAGCTTAAGCGAGAAGGCGGCCTTGGCGGCAGTGAATCGCTTTAACCTATGGTCGGTTCAAGTGAGCGTCCAGTATCAAGTTTCAGCCTCACAGTGTTGATGGATTTACGGCAGGCTCCAATTTTATTCAATAAAACTTGACCCAAAGCGAGCCGCCGATTGCGTCCAATTCAAACCCAGCGATGCAGAAATTCAAAACCCCCGCTCGCTACCTCCTGGCGCTGTTCTTCATAGCCGCCGGCCTCAACCACTTCTGGCACATGCCCTTCTACGTCGCGATGATGCCGCCCTACCTGCCGGCGCCGCTGGCGCTGGTGTACCTCAGCGGCGTGGCGGAAATCGGGCTGGGTGCGCTGCTGCTTTTCTCGCGCTGGCAAGTGCTTGCCGGCTGGGGGCTGATGGCGCTGTCGGTCGCGGTGTTTCCGTCCAATGTGCACATGGCGCTGAACCCTGAACTCTTCACGCAGTTTTCCCCCACCGGGCTGTGGCTGCGCTTGCCGCTGCAGGCGGTGGTGATCGCCTGGGCTTACTGGTACACGCGGCCGCCCGCCCGTAGCTTTGCCCGCTAACTTTGATGGTCGCCAAACGCGCGCTGCGCGGCACCGAGCCGCTGGGTTACGTCAAACCGATCGAGCCGGAACTGTGCCCCCTCTGCGGCAGGGTGCTGGAGCCTGGCGCGAGTGTGGATGAGCATCATCTGGTGCCGAAAAGCAAGGGCGGCAAAGCCAAAAGCCTGATTCACCGCATCTGCCACCGCAAGATTCACGCGACCTTCAGCGAGCGGGAACTGGCGGCTGACTACAGTACGTGGGACGCGCTGAAAGCGCATGCTGAAATCGCAGCGTTCGTGAAATGGGTGGCGGGCAAGCCGCCAGCGTTTTATGACAACTCGCGGCGCCCGGCTCGGCGGCGCTGATTTCAAGCGGTGCAGCCGCCAAAAGACTCGTTTCACAAGTATTTTAGTGCTCTAGCCCAAGTATTACCTGCACAAACAGCTATCAATTAAATAGCGACCTGATAGTGGCCCGATAGCAATTCAAAAACAAAAAAATGGATCGGCAGGCTCCTTGAGCCTCCGATCCATCCCTTGATCTACCCGCTGTATGCGGCGTTATCGTCGCAAAAAACTACGGCGCAATCTCGATCCAGTCCACGTCGATGTAGCCCCAGTCCTTGACGACCGCGATGCTGTTGCTGCCTGCGGTCAATGCTACGTTGCTGATGGTCTTGACCACCCAGGCGCTGCCGGTACCGGGAAAGGACTCGCTGCGCGATGCGCCGTTGACCACCAAGGTGTTCTGCTGGGTTCCCCAGGCGTGATAGCGGATGCGCACGTTGTAGTTGCCGGCGACCACGTTGGGGAAACCCACCGCCAGCTTGTCACCAGTGGCGGTGAAGCCGCCGACAAAACCTGTGCCTTCGTAGCCGGCGAAGTCTTTGCGAATGCCGATGCCCGAGCCCGACAGCGAACCGCTTTCGGCCTGCGTCTGAACCGTCACCTTGGCACCTGAGGCCGCTGGAACAATTTCGATGTAGTCAACATCGATGTAGCCCCATTCCTTGAGGATGGCCACGCTGTTGGCGCCGGCCGTGAGCGCCACGCCGCTCAGCGTCTTGATGGCCCAGGCGCTGCCGGTTGCAGGGAAGGATTCGTCGCGCGACGTGCCATTGACCAGCACCTTGTTCTGTTGCGCGCCCCAGGCGTGGTAGCGAATGCGGATCTCATGGCTGCCGGCAACGACCTGGGCGAAATTCACAGTCAGGCGGTCGCCCGCCTTGGCGAAAGGCCCGACAAAACCGTTGCCCTCGTAACCGCCAACATCGTTGCGAACGGTGATACCGGCCAGCACGCCGTTTTCGGCCTGGATCCGGTTGGATGTGGACGGCGCTGGCGCTGGGGCCGGCGCGGGGGTTGGCGTTGGCGTTGGCGCAGGCGTCGGTGTTGGGGTTGGCGCAGGCGCGGCGACGGCACCCGTCGTCGTCCACCAGTTACCCGAAGCCACCAGCATCGACAGCAGCGACAGCTCGGAGTCGTAGTAGCTGGTGACGAAGTGCGAGTTCACCCAGTCCCAAGAGGCATTCAGGTACGGCTGAAAGCTGGCATCTACCTGCGCGCCGTTCATGGCACCGGCGATCATTCCCATGTTGTTCCATGAGGTTCCCATCGATGCGCCATTCAGCTGGTAACCCATCCCCATGTTGTTCGGGTTGCCGCCGGTTTTTGCAACCAGAGTGCTCATCAGCTTGGTCACAACGCCCTTCCAGCGCGTGTCGCCGGAATGCACGTAGTCGGTGCCCCAGCGCAACGGGTTGCGCTGCGCGTTCATGAAGTAGTGCATCTCGGTGTTGACGAAGTCACCCATGTAACCCGGAGAAGGTTTGGGCGTGGCCGTGTTGGTCTCGACGATGAAGTCGGGCATCAGGCCAACACCGGGCGAGTACACGCTCTGCATGCGGTCGACCAGTGCGTAGCTGCGGTCGATGGCGGTGGCGCTCCAGAAGGTATCGCCGGTGGCCTTGGCATAGGCGCGGAAGTGGCCAATCATGTAGTCGGATGTGCGGCTCACGTCGGGCGTGCTCAGGCCCTTGGTAGTGCCGTCGGGCTTCATGTTGATCGCCTTCATGGCGTTAATGGTGTTGATGCCTTCCTGCTTGTAGTTCCAGGTGCCGGCAGATCCCCACTGGCGGTCTGCCATCAGCAGCGCCATGGCAATGTCTTCGTCGCCGTCCATCGCGTTCCAGCCACCGCCGGCCGCGGCCTGCGACGACCCGTCGGCGGCCAGGCGCCAGTCCATCAGGTACCTGCCGCCGGCAGCGGTGATGCTGTAGGCCGGGCGGGCTCGCACCGTTTTGAGCAAGCCGTCAAAAATCGTCTGGGCTTCCGGGTCATGCCCGGCCATCAGCACCGAGATCAGCATGCCGTAGCCCATGCCCTCGGACACCGCCAGGTAAGCCGTGTTGTTGAATTTGACGGCCTTGCCGCCAGCCAGCGAGGGCACGTTGACCACCGCAGCAGCCTTCCATGCGTTGTAGTTAGCCTTGATCGAGCTGTCCATCTGCGCCGGGGTGACGTGGTTCGGTTTGGTGCCGTACACATACGGGTCAAGGCGCGCGCCGAACGGGTAATTGGGTCCTGCGGCGAAGGCAGCGCTGGTGACAATCGTGCCCAACAGCGAAATGACGGCCACGAGTTTTTTGAAATTCATGCAAACCTTTTGTCAAAAAATGGGGACCCTCTGCATCACTCTGGCGGGCCGGTGGCAGGCGGATCGGGATGGGCTGCGAGGCGCTTTTATTTCCCATAGCCCCCCTATTGGCAAGAAAAGCAACGCCGCAGACCGCCCGAGCCCGCCTGATCACCAGACCGCAGGGAGTGATGCAGAAGGTTTTTAAGCCAACAGCCTTGCCTTGGGACGCAGGCACGCGAATGAACAAGGCGAGCGGCGGCGCACCCGTCAGAGGGCGTATCGGCGCGAAAATCTCAACCTTTTAGCCCGCCAGCCCAGTAATTACCTGCGCAAGCCGCTATTTTTTTCATAGCACTGAAGATGCGACGATTGATGGCCCGGGCGGTACGCCAGACCGGGGTAGCGCTGCTACTCCGGCGGATTTCGCGTACTTTTCCGGGCACTTCGGGCTGGCTGTGAAACCTTGCGTGCACAAGCCAGTCCATCGCCGAACCCTCGTGTCGGACCGGATTGAACCGGCCAG
>JANNKV010000238.1:0-20907 GCA_031396485.1 Polaromonas sp.
ATGAAACCAAGAGCCTTCAAGCAAGTCGATGTGTTCACCGACCAGGCCTACTTCGGCAACCCGCTGGCTGTGGTGCTGGACGCTAGTGATATCGACGAAGCGGCAATGGCGCGCTTTGCGCAGTGGACGAATCTGTCGGAAACCACCTTTCTGTTGCCACCGACAGATGCATCCGCCGATTACCGCGTGCGCATCTTCGCGCCCGGTGGCGAGCTGCCTTTCGCAGGACACCCAACGCTGGGCAGTTGCCACAGCTGGCTGCAGGCCGGTGGCCAGCCGCGCGACAAAGACTTCATCGTGCAGGAATGCAAACAGGGTCTGGTGAAAATCCGGCG
Organism: Polaromonas sp.; assembly: GCA_031396485.1. Lineage (GTDB taxonomy): Bacteria > Pseudomonadota > Gammaproteobacteria > Burkholderiales > Burkholderiaceae_C > Polaromonas. Next base: position 336 of record JANNKV010000238.1, read on the forward strand.
TGAGGCAGTGCCCGGCGGCGCACAGCGCCTGGCCTTCGCGGCGCCCACCCTTAAAAGATCAGCGCCCAACCCGGTCACGCTGGCCAAGGTAGCGGGCGCGCTGGGCCTCAAAGCGACGCAGATCATCGCCAGCCAGCTGCTCGACAACGGCCCGGTCTGGCTCACGCTGCTGCTCGACAGCCCCGACACCGTTTTGAAGCTGACACCCAACCACGCCGAACTGGAAAGCATGGGCGCCAAGGTCGGCGTGGCTGCTTTCTACCCCGCAGCGGCGGCCCCGCTGATCGCCCGTGCCAACCGCGAAGCGCAGGCCTTCGGCGCCGCGTCGGGTGCCAGCGCGGCCACGCCCGACATCGAAGTGCGCGCCTTCGTCGCACCGGTCGGCGTCAATGAAGACCCGGTCACGGGCAGCCTCAATGCCAGCCTCGCACAGTGGCTGATGGCCGAGGGCTACGCACCGGAGCGCTACCTCGCATCGCAAGGCGTTTGCCTGGGCCGCGCCGGTCAGGTGCACCTGGAGCGCGATGCGTCGGGCCAGGTCTGGGTCGGCGGTGAGACCGTGACCTGCATTGACGGCAGCGTGACACTCTAAAACTATTGAACACCATGACCACCGTCCCGCCGCTGGCGTCACGCATCGACCATCTGGTCGTTGCCGCGGCCAGCCTGGCCGAAGGCGTGCAGTGGTGTGAAAAAACACTGGGCATCACGCCCGGGCCGGGCGGCGAGCATCCGCTGATGGGCACGCACAACCGGCTTTTCTCGATTGCCTCGCCGGCGTTTCCGCTGGCCTATCTCGAAATCATTGCTATACATTCAGGAGCGCCTAAATCAAATTCTTCACGTTCCGCCTGGGCCAGGCGCTGGTTTGATCTGGATGACCCGGAATTGCAGACGCATTTGACCAAATCCGGCCCGCGACTGGTTCATTTTGTCGCCAGCATGGCTAGATCCGATGCCGGCGTGCGCGCACTGGCCCGCCTCGGCCTGGACCGCGGCGAGGTGTTGCCTGCGTCACGCCCCACCGCGCAAGGCTTGCTCAGTTGGAAGATCACGGTGCGGGAAGATGGTCAAAGGCTTTTTTATGGCGCGCTTCCGACGTTGATCGAATGGGGCGCGGTGCATCCCGCGCAGAGAATGCCTGCGTCAGGTGTGGTGCTCCAGTCGCTTGCTGCGCGTCACCCGCGCGCCGACGCGTTGCGCGCAGGCTACGAAGCTATCGGGCTGGCCGATGTCGAGGTCACGCCGGGCTCACCGAATCTCACCACCACGCTGCAAACGCCGTTGGGCTTGGTGGCGCTTGAATCCAAAGGAATCTAAATGCACGCCCTATTTGAATCGTCGCTTTTTACGCTGCTTCCGCTCGCGGGCAAGCCGGTGTCCGCATGAGTGCCCTGCCCATTTCCGCTGAGGCGAATCCTCTCGCCCATCTGCCCAGTCTGGCCGACATCGAACACGCAGCCCGCGTCGTTTACCGCGAGTTTCAGGCCACGCCCCAATACCGTTGGGGCTTGTCGAGCGAGCGGCTGGGCACCGACTGCTGGATCAAGCATGAGAACCACACACCCGTCGGCGCCTTCAAGATTCGCGGTGGGCTGACTTACTTCGACGCCTTGAGGCAGCGTGGCGCCATGCCGCTTGAGGTCATCAGCGCCACGCGCGGCAACCACGGCCAGAGCATTGGCTGGGCAGCCCGCGCCAACGGCGTGCCCTGCACCATCGTCGTTCCACACGGCAATTCGCTGGAGAAAAATGCCGCCATGCGCGCCCTCGGCGTCACGCTGATCGAGCATGGCCACGACTTTCAGGAAAGCCGCGAATTTGCCATTCGCCTGGCCTTTGAGCGCGGCGCCCACATGGTGCCCAGCTTTCACGCCGACCTGCTCAGCGGCGTAGCGACCTACTGGTGGGAGTTGATGAAGGCCGTGCCCAATCTCGACGTGATTTACGTGCCTATCGGCCAGGGCTCGGGTGCGTGTTCAGCGATCGCCGCCAAGCTCGCACTGGGTCGCACGCTGCGCATCGTCGGCGTGATCAGCGCACACGCCACCACCTATGCCGACTCGCTCGCCGCCGGCCGCGTGGTCGCGTCACCCGTCACCACGCAGCTCGCCGACGGCATGGCCTGCCGCATCGCCGACCAGGCCGCTCTGGACGTGATGGCGCCGCACATCGACCACATCGTGCAGGTCACCGACGACGAGGTAGCCGAGGCCATGCGCGCGCTGTTTGCCGATACGCATAACGTCGCCGAAGGCGCGGGTGCCGCGAGCTTTGCGGGGGCGATGCAGGAACGGGGGCTGCTGGGTGGGCAGGTGGTGGGGACTACGCTTTGCGGCGGGAATGTGGACAGTGGGGTGCTGGCTGGGGTGTTGGGTGGTACGTCGTCAGCCGATTCGAGAGTGAATTCTGGTAACTCATGAAATTTTCAGCTGACGAGGATCGACTTCACCTGTTGCTCGGTCGCCTCGTGCATGCATTTGGACGCCTGAATTTTTGCATCGGCCTGCAGCTCAAATGGCTCGGTCCCTATCGTGGCGTCAAGGTTGAACACCTGCTCGATGCGAAACTCCCTTTCAAGCACCGCCTTGACGCCCTCAAGCCGCTGGTGCTTGAAATGTATGCACACACCGATCAGGCCGCATACGACCTCTATCAGACGTGGTTTGAGCGAGTGGAGAATGCCAAAGCAATTCGGAACGACTATGCACATGGTCGCTGGGGCGGCTTCACGCCCGTAAGAGAAGGCTTTGAATTCGTTGCGCTGTCCTGGGAAATGGATCCAATGAAGCAAACGCCAGCGGTTCACATGACGTTCAACGACCTTGAGCGTAATGTTGCTGAGGTGGAGCGATTGTTCGGCGAATACACGTCCTTTGAAACAGAATTTCGGATGCAAGGTCGTCAATCAAAAGAGTGGGAAGAAGCCAACCGACCACAGACCTCTCGCTCAAGCAACGACAGTTGAGGTCGTTTGCAATCTTCTGAGCGCCCTAATAGTTCAGTGGCGCATTTGCAAAGGAACATCAATGCCCCTCAAATTCCTCGAACACCTCCTAATCCTCACCCACGACCCCGAAGCCACGCGCGACTGGTTTTGTGAGAACCTGGGTTTTCACAGCGGCGACCATCCGGACTTTGGGTTTCCGGTGTACTGGCTCTACATCGGTGAGCAGGATGTGATTCATATCGGCAAGGCGCGGCATTCGGCGCACCAGTACACCTATCTGCAAATGCCCAGCGACCAGGCGGGCGTCGACTACTCGGCCGCAGGCGCGCCGGGCTCGGGGTGCATTGACCACCTGTGCCTGAACTGCGACGGCATGGCCGAGTTCGTCGGGCGGCTGACACGCAATGGTGTGGACTTCAGCGAACGCAAGGCGCGCAACTCGAAGCTGTACCAGCTCTTCATGCGCGAGCCGGTCAACGGCATCAAGGTTGAGCTGAACTTTGCCTGGGAAGAAGCTGAACGCATGGGGCGGGTGCCGGGCTGGACGGATGCGGGTCACAGCGCTGAACGCAAATCAGAAGACGCCGCTTGGAGCCCCGAAAGCCAGTGCGCAGCAAAACCGTCTGAACCTCGTCCACCGTTACCTGGGCGGGCGTGACGTGGCGACCTCAGTGTGCTTGCGTCTCCGCTACGTTATTGATAGCTGCTCGCGCATGTTTTACCTGGGCCAGCGGCCTTTTTTGTTTAAATATGAACCAGGCTGTATGGCTTATGCTTACCGATCAAGTCTGACATACCGCTGAAGACTGATTTGGCTCTTTCGCAAGCTGCCGACCATGAGCCAGCCACTCGAACCGCGGCGCCTCAAGCACAAATGGGCTTTGGCGCAGAGCGTCACGCAGCATGCTCAGGCTTTCGGTCCGGCGGGCCGCCGCGCCATGCCGCGCTGCGGGTCATAGCCCCACAGCGCAATGCCAAAAAACACCAGCGCGCAGGCCGCTGTCACGCCCAGGCTGAACCACTGCACCTGGCCATACAGCGCGAATCGCATGGCCTCGACCGCATGGGTGAAGGGGTTGTAGCTGGCCAGCGCGTGAATCAGCCGCGCGCCCGATTCCTCCAGCTTCCACAGCGGGTACAGCGCGGTGCTGATGAAGAACATCGGAAAGATCACGAAGTTCATCGTACCGGCAAAGTTTTCAAGCTGCTTGACGTACACCGACAGCACCAGGCCGAGGGCGGCGAGCATCACGGCTGACAGCAAGAACACCGGTAGCGCCAGCAACAAATTCGCGAAGGACAAGTCGATGTCGAACAGCCAGCTGACGGCGACGAAGGCCAGCATTTGCAAAAAGGACAGCATCGCACCGGCCGCCAGCTTGGAGGCAAGAATCCACGCGCGCGGCAGCGGCGCGGTCAGCAGCAGCCGCATCACGCCCACTTCGCGGTCATAGACCATGGCGAGCGAGCTTTGCATGCCGTTAAACAGCGCAATCATGCCGAGCAAACCGGGCACGATATAGACCTTGTATTCGATGTAGGTCTCGTAGGGCGGTGCAATCGCCACGCCAAACACATTCTGAAAACCGGCTGCGAACACCAGCAGCCACAGCAAAGGCCGCACCAGCGCAGAAAACAGGCGCCCCGGCTGCCGCACAAAAGTGTGCGTTTCGCGGCCAACGACCGCCTGCATGGCCAGTAACGCATGGCGCAACTTCATGGCGTTTTGCAACCAGTCTCTGCGGCATCGAAACCCAGCGTGTCCAGCACCGATTTCGGGTGCAAAAAGCCCTCGACCGGGGCGAGTTCGACCACGCCGTTGCCGTGCGCCAGCATCAAGGGCTGGCGCAACTGGCCGTCCCAGGCGCGAAAGCTCAGGGCCTGGCCTTTGTAGCCATCGACCGTGACGCTGCCCTGTTTCAGCGCCTTCAGCTGCTGCGCCACGCCGGCTTTGGCATCCTGACTGACGACCTCGGCAATGGCGCGGGTGGCCAGCCACACGGCCCAGTCGTAGCTACCCATGACACGGCTGGTGCGCTTGAAAAAGCGGCGATTGAGCTGCGGTGCGCCGTGGCGCTCGTACCAGGAGCTCCACGCCTGCGCCGTCAAGCCGTTGCTGCCGACCACCGGCCGGGGCAACACCGTGCGGTAAGGCAGTTCGCGCGCAAATTCGCCGGCCGAATCGAGCACCACCACCGCGTCATAGTCCAGGCCGGCCGTTAGCAGCCGCGCGTTGCCCAGCTCACGCTCGCGCGGATCGCCGGAGATCTTGAAGGGCCGCTGCGCCACCGGCTTGAGCCCGAAACGCTTGGCGCTGCGGGCAAACGCTGCAGCCAGCAACTGGTCTTGCGCAAGCGGCCCCTGCAGCAGCAGCGGCTTGTTCCATTTGCGCGCGACCAGCACCTGCGCCAACGCATCGGCCTGCATCGCGTGGCTGGGCAAGGTGTGCAGCAGGTAAGGTGCGCACTGTGCAGCGCGCAGCGCGTCTTCGGGTGCGGCGGCGTTGAGCAGCAGCAGGTCTTTGCCGCGCGCTGCCGCCGTGACCTGCACCACGCCGGCGGCGGGTAACTCAAGCACCACATGACGCACACCCCGCTTGATGAGGCCGTCCAGCGCTGCGGACAGTCCCGCGAGATCGGGGGCCTCAGCGGCTATGACGCGGCTCTGTTCGAAGCCCGCCGCCTGCATTGCGAAGCTGGCGTCTTCGAGGGCCAGCTGCGCCGCGCCCAGGGCGCGGCCCGAAGGCGCGTCGGGAAAGGCTTTTTCGAGCGCCTGGGGCGTGTAACGCTCGTCGCCTGCCAGAGACAGCAGGCCAACGGAAAAGTCGGCCGCAAGCGTGCCGGCACCGGCGCCCAGCAGGCACAGCGACGCCAGAAGGCGGCGACCCGTGCGCAGCAACTGCACGCGCTTCGCGAGCCGCATCATGCGCGCGCCTCAGTCATCAATCACCACGCTATGCGGCACGCGCCCGGCTTTGATCGTTTTGACCGCCTTGAAACTGGCGGTATCGACGATGCTCATATCGTCGGACAATCCGTTGAGCACATAAAGGGTTTGGCCGTTCCGCGACGTTGCCAGGCCCCATGCGCGCTTGCCGACCAACACGTAGTCGCGCACCTTTTTCGTCGCCACATCGACTGCCGCCACATGGTTGGCCTTGCCCAGCCCGATGTACGCGGTCTTGCCGTCTGGCGACAGCACCATGCCCACTGGCGTCACATCCTCGACCCGCATACCCGGCGGCTTGAAGTCGATCTGCCCCTGAACGGTATGGTCGCTGGTGCGAATCACGCTGACACTGGCACCGAGTTCATTGGTGACCCACAGCTCGCCGGCGCCGGTCAGCAAAAAGCGTCGCGGCCGTTTGCCGACCTTGACGTTCTTGACCACCTTGCGCGTGGCAACATCGATGACGTGAACCAGGCTGGCGACCTCGGACGTGACGTAAACGGTTTTGCCGTCGGCACTGACCTTGACCCCCTCGGGCTCGCCGCCGACCTTGACTTCGAAGGCCTTCTTGCCTGCGACCAGATCGAAGGCCGTGAGCAGCGCGTCTTCCTCGTTCGACGCATAAAGCATGCGCCCGTCGGGGCTGATGTCGAAGGTCTCAGGGTCTTCGCCGACGTTGAGCCGATCCAGCACTTTGCGGCTGGCGATGTCGAGCACGACGACGCGGTGGTCATCGCTGCAGGCCACCATCAGGCGCGTGCGATCGGGGGTGAGCTGCATATGGCGCGGGCGTTTGCATAGCGGTATGGCGCCGGTCACTTCGGCCTTCGCGGCATCGACGACGACCAGACCGTTGTCTTTTTCGGATGAAATGAAAAGCTGCCCGGTGTCCTTCGCCAGAACGGGCTGTACCAGCGCCAGCGCAAGGCTGGCAACGAGCAGCCCGAGCGCGGCGGCAACGTCCGCCGGAGAACGCGATTGAAATGAAGTCATAGAAAACCCTTTTTCTTTGTGATTGCTCATGCTTTCGTTTCTTGTGAAATTTCGGGACGAGTACGCGCACCTGTCAGTTGTAGAAAAGCCGCTTCCAGGCTGACCTGGCTCTGTTCGCCGCACAGGCGCGCAGCGGCTCCGTCAAACAGCACCCGGCCCTTGTCGAGCACCACGATGCGATGCGCCTTTTCCGCCTCCGAAACCAGGTGCGTCGCCCACAAAACGCCCAGTTCGCGCGTGCTGGCCAAATGAAGCACCTCGCTCAGCAATTGCGTGCGCGACGCAGGGTCCAGCCCGACAGTGGCCTCGTCCATCAGCAGCAGACGCGGCTCGTGCAGCAGCGCGCGCAGCAGTTCCACCTTGCGCCGGTTTCCGCCGGAGAGGCTGCGCGTGGCGGTGTCGGCGACATCGACCAAACCAAAATGCGCCAGCAGCGTGTTGATGCGCGCCGCCGATTCCCGCCGGGGCAGCCCGTGCAGATCAGCATGGAAGCGCAGGTTGGCGCGCACCGACAGGTTCAGATCGAGCGCCATCTGCTGAAAAACCACGCCGAGCTGGGCCAGCGCCGCCACTGGATTGCGCGCCATGTCGGCACCAAGGACGTTGACCTCGCCGCTGTCAGCGACAAACAGGCCAGTCAGAATCTGGAACAGCGTGGACTTGCCGGCCCCGTTGGGCCCGAGCAAGGCCACGAATTCGCCCGGCGCGACATGCAGGGACACGCCCGCCAGCGCCCTAACCGCGCCAAAGCTTTTGCTGACTTGATGACAGGACAGAGCCTGTCTGGCGGCGTTCACCATCGCTTATTCGGGTTTGGCTTGAACCGGCTGGAACACGCCCAGCCCCAGACGCGCCAGCAGCTGTCGCTCGCGCAGCGACACCGCCTGCACATGGCGCGCATAGTCGGCTGAGTCCAGGTACGCCGCTTCCTGGTCGTAGCGGGCGATTTCCTGGAGATGCAGCGGGTCGAACATGGCGCGCTTGAATGCATCGTGAAGTTTTTTAACGATGAGTGGATCGAGCGCCGCAGGACCGCCTATGCCATAGGGTGAGTTATGCACGCCGTTGGCGTAGCCCAGTTCCTTGATGGTCGGCACCGTGGGCCAGCGCTTGCTGCGCTGAGAACTGAAGACCGCCAGGAGGCGCAGCTTGCCGCTGTCAACATACGGTGCAAAACCGGTGGAATTGACGCCAGCCATCAGGGTCTGGCTGGCGACGGCGAGCATCTGGTCAGCCGTGCCTTTGTAGGGCACGTGAATATAGCTGACAGCCTCGGTCGCCATGATTTCCTCCATCGCGAGGTGCGCCGTGGTGCCAATGCCGGTCGAACCCACCGTGAGGCGCTTCGGATTCGCGCGCGCCCAGACGATCAGGTCGGCGAGGCTTTGAAACGGACTGTCAGCCGGCACTACGATGCCGAAGGTGACCCCCGATATCTGGATGATCGGCGCGATGTCGCGCAGCGGGTCCCAGGCCACCTTTTGCTGAAACGGGAACCGGTACAGCGTGAGCGGCAACTGCCCGATGGTGTAGCCGTCGGCCACCGCGCTGCGCAGCGCCGGTCCGACCAGCGTTCCGGCCGCGCCCGGGCGGTTTTCAACCACCACGCTCTGGCCCAGCTGGCGCCCGGCGAGCTCGGCCAGAATGCGCATCGTGATATCGGTGGCACCGCCCGCCGGCCACGGCACGATCAGCGTGATGGCGCGCGATGGAAAGGCCGCAATCGGCTCTGCCGCCTGCGCCACGCCGACACCGGCCGTCCACGCGCACAAAGTCACCATCAGTTGGCGACGCGAAAGACCGATGCTGGATTCGGGCATGTCTAACTCATCAACCAGAAAGCGGCGATGGCCAGCCACGCTTGCTGCTGGGTCAAGGTGAGTTGCCGGCTTCCCCGCTTTTCCATGATGATGTCCTTCTTTCAAACTGGGGAACCGCACATGTGCCTGCCAAAGTCTGCCAATTGGTTGTGATGAGCGACGTTATACACGTGTAGCTTCACCCAGATTCAAGATGACCTCCACACGGTCGATACAGTTCAGCTATTTTATTTATAGCGGCTGACGCGCGTATCAAATGAGCTATTGGCCTTTTTACTTCAAGGTAAAACAAGCTGCATGGCGTCCAAGGGTTCTCATCATTAGGGTTTCCGAGGGTCAGATTTTTTCAAATTGAAGCAGTTGATTTAGCCGTTTATTACCCGGCACGCCGAGCGCAGGCATAGAGTAATTGCCAGATTGATTCAAAGAAGCAGCAGAAGATCAATAGGGCGCGAATGTCAAAAATCATCCACAGCATGATCCGGGTACGGTATCTGAACCACTCGCTGAAGTTTTACGCTGAATGCTTTGGACTGCATCCGGCGCACCGGCTCGACTTTCCGTCGTTTTCGCTGGTGTATCTGCGCAACGCAGAAAACGACGCCGAAATCGAGCTGACGTGGAATCAGGGCCGCACCGAACCCTACACCCACGGCGATGGCTACGGCCATGTTGGCATGTGCGTGCCTGAGGTGGCCGCCGAGCGGACGCGGCTCTTGGGCCTGGGCTACAACCCGCTGGACATCAAGGAATTCAAGGCTGACGATGGCTCATTGATCGCGCGCTATTTTTTCATTCAAGACCCCGACGGTTACAAGGTGGAGGTGCTCGAACGCCACGGCCACTACCAGTAGGCGTGGCTCCTCACCGCAGCGCCGGTCCACCAGCAATCACCGAACGAATGACGCACTAAAGCAATTTCAGATCACCCACAGGAGACAAGCATGAAAGTCATACCGATCATCCCGAGCGCTTCCATGGCGGCCCCAGCCGGAAGCTGCAACGAAGACTCTGGCGACGTGCCGAAACTTGATCTGCCGCTGACCCGGCGCAGTCTGCTGCGAGGCAGCGGCGTGCTGCTGGGCACGCTGGCCGCCGGCAGTGTGCTGACGGCGTTGGCACCGTCCCGCGCCTGGGCCGTCGAGCTGAAGACGTTGAGCAGCGCCGAAGGCACGACGCTGATGAAAATGGGCCGCACGCTGTTCCCTCACGCAAAACTACCCGACGCGGTGTACGCGCTGCTGGCCAAAGACCTCGACGCGGGCGCCACCGCTGATTCAAAAACGACCGCGCTGCTGCGCGACGGCATTGTCAGCCTTGACAAGGCAGCCGGTGGCAACTTCGCCAAGGCCTCTGGCGCCAAGCAACTGGCCGCCGTCAAGTCGATGGAAGCCACACCGTTTTTTGCGGCGGTGCGCGGCAAGTGCGTGACATCGCTGTATGACAACGACATGGCCTTTACGGCGTTCGGCTACCCGGGTTCTTCCTGGGAAAAAGGGGGCTACATCACGCGCGGATTTCAGGATTTGAAGTGGTTGCCTGAACCCTCGAAAGAAGCCAGCCCGGCGGCATGGATGGGCTGAGGCCGCGTCATCCCCCAGTCAAATCTTTGGTTGAACCCTTTCATCAGGACACACATCATGGCAAAAATTGACAGCAACGACGACAGCGTGGTCGTCATCATCGGTTCCGGCGCGGGCGGCGGCACCCTCGCGCACGAGTTGTGCACCAAGGGCGTGAAGGTCGTGGTGCTGGAAGCCGGCGCGATGCAGTCGCAGGCCACCTACATCAACGACGAGTGGAAGTCATTCGGGCAGCTCGCGTGGCTCGACAACCGCACCACCTCGGGCACCTGGCGCGTGGCCAAAGACTTCCCGAACCTGCCGGCGTGGATCTGCAAAACCGTGGGCGGCACCACCACGCACTGGGCTGGCGCGTCACTGCGCCTGCAAGACCACGAGTTTCGCGCGAAGACGCACTACGGCGAGATCAAGGGCGCCAGCCTGATGGACTGGCCGGTCACCTTGAAAGAGCTGGAGCCCTACTACGCCAAGGCCGAAAACAAGATGGGCGTGACGCGCACCAATGGCATCCCTGGCCTGCCGGGCAACAACAACTACAAGGTGCTGCACGCCGGCGCCATGAAGCTGGGCTACAAGGATGTGCATACCGTCAACATGGCGATCAACAGCGAACCGCGCGATGACCGTGGCCGCTGCATGCAAATGGGCTTTTGCTTCCAGGGTTGCAAGTCAGGCGCCAAATGGTCAACGCTGTATGTCGAGATTCCGAAAGCCGAAGCCACCGGTAACCTCGATTTGCGGCCCGAGTCGCACGTCACGCGCATCGAGCACAACGCGGCCGGCAAGGCCAGCGGCGTGGTGTATTTCGACAAGGACGGCAAAGAGCAACGCCAGAAGGCGCGCGTGGTTTGCGTGGCTGGCAATTCGATTGAGACGCCGCGCCTGTTGCTGCTGTCAAGCTCGCCGCAGTTCCCGAACGGCCTGGCCAATTCATCAGGCCAGGTCGGCCGCAACTACATGCGCCACCTGACCGGCACGGTGTACGCCGCGTTCAAGGAGCCGGTGCACATGTACCGCGGCACGACGATGGCCGGCATCATTCGCGATGAATCGGGCCACAACACCAAGCGCGGTTTTGCCGGCGGCTACGAGATGGAAACGCTGGCGCTCGGCGTGCCCTTCATGGCAGCGTTTTTGAACCCGGGCGGTTGGGGCAGTGACTTCACCTGGTGGATGGACCGCTACACCAACCTGGCGGGCATGTGGATCGTCGGCGAAGACATGCCGCGCGAGACCAACCGCGTGACGCTGAACACGGCGGTGAAAGACAAATGGGGCAATGCGGTGCCGAACGTGCATTTTGACGACCACGCCAACGACATCGCGATGCGCAACCATGCTTTCAAGCAGGGGGAAAACGTCTACAAGGCGGCCGGCGCTGTTCGGACCTTCCGCACGCCTCCCTACCCGTCTACCCACAACCTGGGCACCTGCCGCATGAGCGCCAATGCGCGTGACGGCGTGTGCAACAAGTGGGGCCAGACACACGACATGAGCAACCTGTTCATCTCGGACGGCAGCCAGTTCACCACCGGCGGCGCCGAGAACCCGACGCTGACCATCGTGACGCTGGCGATTCGGCAGGCCGACTACATTGCGAAACAGATGACAGAAAAATCCATTTGATGCATGCTCCGGGTTCTGCGCCGCGGGCGCACCTGGACATGTCATTGAAATAGCGCAAGGAGACCGCCATGTGTTCTGTCTATGTACAAGCCGATCCGATCCAGTACGAATCGCGTACGCGCTCGATCCGCATCAACAACGTGCTGACGACCATCCGGCTGGAGAACCTGTTCTGGGATGTGCTGGCTGAAATCGCCGGCCGCGAAAACAAGACCACCAACCAGATGATCGCCACGCTGCATGAAGAGCTGTGCGGCCTGCGCGAAGCGGTGCCTAATTTCACGTCTTTCCTGCGGGTGTGCTGCCTGCGCTACCTATCGCTGCCGCGCCTCGATGCCGATGCCGAAAAGCACGCGGTCTTGCGCACCGCTCTGGTGGCAGAAGCCGCCGGTACGCTGCGGCACTGAGCCGCCGAATCAAGTCCCGCCAGTGCCTTGCTGAGGTCACAGCCGGGACATCGGGTGCCGCCCGATTGGGCGTAAATTCAGTGCATGGGAATCCTCTACCTTGTGCGCCACGGCCAGGCCTCGTTTGGCGCCGATGACTACGACGTGCTCAGCCCGATGGGGCATCAGCAAAGCGCGCGGCTCGGCGACTACTTCAAGCTCAAGAACATCGCATTTGAAGCGGCCCTGACCGGCACGCTGAACCGGCAAATCCAGACCTACGCCGGCATCTGCAAGGGCATGGGCACCGAACCGGCTGCTATCGAGTGGCCGGGCCTCAATGAGTACGACAGCCACGCGGTAATTGAGTCGATTCACCCGCATCCACTTGAAAAACCGACTTCACCCGAGATGTACCGCAATCACTTTCGCCTGCTGAAAGACGGGCTGGCGCAGTGGATGGCCGGCGTGGTCACCCCCAAGGGCATGCCCAGCTACACCGAGTTCGCGCTTGGCGTGACCAGCGCGCTCGACCACGTTCGCAAGAACTGCGACGGCAATGTGCTGCTGGTGTCCAGCGGCGGGCCGATCGCGACGGCCGTGGGCCATGTGCTGGGCACCAGCCCCGAGACGACCATCGAGCTGAATCTGCGCATCCGCAACAGTTCGTTAACCGAATTTGCCTTCACGCCTAAACGCCACATGCTGGTAACTTACAACACCTTGCCGCACCTGGACGCGCCCGAGCACGCGGGCTGGATCACCTACGCCTGAGGCGTAGCGGGGGCATCTCCTCCGAAATTCTCCGACATTCCCGCCCGCAGACTTCTTTGGGTGGTCTCCTTCTCATCTTTCCCGGTGTTTTCCCGGGATTGCCCAAAGCCGGCCCAGCCAACATACTGCGCGGCACCATGCGTGCCGACCTGACCACCTTCTCACCTGTGACCGCGAGCGTCGCGGGCACGGCCGTTCATTCGAGCTTGCGGCCCCAAGGCATCCGGTTTCGCTGCGCCACCGCAGACGCATTGGAGGAAAGCACGCAGGCGTTTCTAAGCCAGCTGGAAACGCTTGAATTGCGCCAGTGCGTCGAGCTGTCAGCCGTGTCCTCCTCAGACGGCAGCGACTTTGAAAGAGGCTTTCACTTGCGCCCCGATCTGGCGCGCATCTGGGCACCGGAACACGACACCACCAGCCTGCACCTGCACCTCGAGCAAGGCACTGCGCCATCTGAATACGACCAGGAGCGCGAGATCATTTCGGCGATGCTGCTGAGCACGCTGGCCTTCGATTTCCCCAGCCATGCCGAGCTGGCCGCCGCGATGCGCATCCGGCGCAACATCGTCGTCGCCGCGCGTAACACAGCGCTGGCATTTGGCACGGCCGAAGCAGAGCGCCCCAAAGACTGCTGGACTTATGTTGGCGGCAAAGGTTTCGTCGTGAAGCCGGGTTGCGCGCTGATTCCTTCGCTGATCAAGGCCACGCAGCCCGAGGTGTCGGGCAAGCTGTATTCGTTTTCCTGCTACCGCGCGACCGAATATGTGATCTTGCTGGGTCTGGCCCAGGAGCTTGAGCGCAGCAACCCCGAATTGCTGGCGCGGCTGCAGCAGCAATGGGAACAGCGCCCCATCATGTCGGGCCAGTTCCACGACGTGTTTCTGCACGAATACGGTTCGATGCAAGCGCCGCTGCCCCCAAAATACTACGTGCCCGGCGACCGGCTGTGGTTCCGCAACCCCGACGCGCATTCGTCCGACGCATCGGGCTATGAAGGCTCCTGGGTTTTTTACCTGGGCGGCGGGCTGTTCACCAACTTCTGGAAACGCGGCCAGTCTTTCACGCTGACCGACAAATGCGTGGAGGTGTTTCACTGGCGCCATGCCACGTTCACCGACAGCGAAGGCGAATTGCGCATCGACGAGGCCATCGTCGAGCAACGCGTCGCACACACGCTGGACGATGCGACGCAAACGGCGATGGTGATGCGCCAGATGGTTCGTTTGCGCGACCCCAAAGGTGTGTATGAAGCGGGCGGCTGCATCGACACGACACGCGAGGCACCTCGCCAAGTGTGCCCGGACACGACGGATATCGTGCTACCCGTCAACTAGCTTGCTATTAATTCAGTAGCTGCTTGTGCAGGTATTACATGGGCTGGCGGCCTGAAACACTATTGATCAGATGTTCAGCAGCCTTTCCTTAGCAGCCGCATTGAATCCGCGCCTGTAGCAAGGAAAGCCACAGCGCGTCAGTCGGAATGGGCAAACCCTGATTCGATTTGCAGTAGTTGCACCTACGATCCAGCGCTGCTCCAACCCGTTTTCGTTTTACTTCCAGGACGCCCTCATGACCCTCGCCGGAATTTTCAAGCCATCTTGCGCACTTGCCGCGACAGCCGCGATGCTGCTGGCCGCAGCGGGCTGCGCGCAGACCACAACGGCGGGTGCGACTGCGGCAGCCAGCGCCGGTAAAACCGAAGTGCTCTGGCTCGGCCAGGCCAGTTTTCGCATCAAGACGCCGGGCGGCAAGACCATCGTGGTCGATCCGTGGCTTACAGGCGGTACCAAAACGCCGGCGCCCTACAAGACGGATATTGCGGCTCTGGGCAAGGTTGATTTGCTGCTGGTGACGCACGCGCATGTGGACCATATCGGCGACGCGCCGGCGCTGGCCAGGCTGCACAACACCAAGCTCTACGGCCCGGCCGACATGATCACGCCGCTGGTCACGCTGGGCATTCTGCCGGCCGAGCTGACGCACCGCTTCAACAAGAGCGGCAGCGTCACGCCGTTGCCTGGCATCAAGGTAACGGCGGTGAAGGCCGAACATTCATCGCTGCTGGTCCACAACAACCCTGCCACCGGCAAAAACGAATCGCACCCCGCCGGCGAGGCAGTTGGCTACATCATCGAGCTGGAAAACGGATTCAGGATCTGGCACATGGGCGATACCGGCCTGTTTGGCGACATGAAATTCATTGCCGACTACTACAAGCCCGACGTGGTGCTGGCGCCCATAGGCGGCAACTTCACGATGGGCCCGGAAGACGCGGCATTCGCCATGCGCAACTGGATCAACTCGAAGAACGTGATCCCGATTCACTACAACTCGAATCCGCTGGCCAAAGGCACGCTGGCCGAGTTTCAGGCCGCGATGGGGGGCAGCGCCGCACGCGTGGTACCGATGACCGAAGGCCAGACGGTGGCGTTCTAGAAATCAGAGCCTGTTCTGCTATTGAACAGATAGCTGCTTGCGCAGGTATTACCTGGGCAAGCAGCCTTAAGCAGCTGTAAAACACAGCACAGGCGGGCTCATTTCGTTGGGGAAGCTGCACGCGCTAAATCGCGCCCATGCAGGCCAGCCCCGCAATTGCACGACGTGCCCAGGGCACGTCGTGTTGTCTGACGATGCACAAGCGTTGCACCGCATTTTCTTGAGGGCACCGGGCCGCCACAGCAGCGCCCATCGGCTACGACACCCGTTGCTAAAGGTCCCGCTCCGCTGTTATTGACCGGCCTGAACCGCCGCGTGGGTGAACACCCGCTGCAGCGTTTCGCGTGTCGTCGCGCACGACTCTTTTGAACATCGCATGGTTCCGACAAGGGCATCAAACCATCTCGCACACTTTCTATTTGGCGCCACAAATTCCAATAATTATTTTTACAAAATTTACTTTTTGTGGCCCTGATTTGGGTATTGCTGATCAGTTTGGAGTGAGCCTACACTGACTTCGACAGTGCTGATTTGCGAGATTTGAAACGACTGGGTCGAAGTAGTCAAAGCTGCTTTTAGAACCCCTGAATACTAGATTTTTGGACAGTTTCAGCTCGTGGAATGAGCTTTTGAAAGCTGGGGGCAAGAAATTTTTGACCGCCGTCCAAATGACAGAAGTGATGGCAGGGGAATCGACAGCAGTCACCGCAGGCGACGGGTCAACAGCGCGTTAAGCCATTTTTGACCTTACTTCTGTTTTCAATGGTGTGTTTAAAGGAAACATCATGTTTGAACTTTCGAGAAAGATTTGCCGTGAATTCCAGGGTCGTGCCACTGCCTGGGCCAGCGCATCGCGACTGAGCTCAGGAGCGAGCAGAGGAACCGCTGACGGCAGTACAAAAGCAGCAGCCATCAATCAACAGTCAAGCCACTGGCCGGCGCTGCTGGCCCTCACGGCAATCACCTCCATGACGGTGCTCCTCACGCCAGGCCAGGCATCGGCGCAGGTCATCCAGAGCCCGCCACTGCTGCCGCTCGAAGTGACGGTGTTCCCGGAGCGCGACTTCACGTCGATTACTGGTTTCGCCGCCAACGCGGATGTGGTGGTGCAGCTCCGGCGCGGCGCCGTCGTCAGTGATGCTGTCGGCCGCACCGATGCGACCGGTTTCCTGGAGGTCAACCATCCCGGCGGCGTGTGCTGGCGGAACGTCACGCCCGACATCGTGCCTGGCGACGTGGTGCGGGTCACCTACCGCGACACCAACCATAACCGGCTGAACGTGCCGACTGCGGTGGCCGGCTCGGGCGCCGCAACGACCACGCAAAATGTCACGGCCACGCAGGCTGTTGACGCAGGCAACGGTACGGTGCTGATCAGAGGCAGAGCGCAATTGGCTAATGGCAGCCGGATTCCGCTCAATCGGCTTGAAGTCAGGATCATCAATCCTGACTTCATCGGCGCACCCGGAAGCCGCATCGGAAGACGCGACATTCGCGCCGACAGCGTCGGCGGACGCGTGGACGGCACCAACGGAAATCCCATCGCAGGCACCAGCGGCACGCTGGCCTATGACGGCACCGCCACCACGTTCACCGCCGTTTTCAGCGGCTTGAATGCCGACGAGCGCCGCCTCGTCGTCGAAGGACAGACGCGCGTCATGGGATGGCAGCAGACCTCGGCGGCCGGCGACCGGCTGGGCATGACCATCTACGAGGTCGGTGAGCTCGGCGGGCCTGGCATGGGCGGTTGCCCGCCCGGACCCAATGGCGTGATTGCACCGAAGAACCCGACACCCCCGGTCCCCTACCTGCCGGCAAACCTGCTGGACGCCGCCAATCCGGTCAACCAGCCGTCGCTGAAAGATGTCACCGTATTTCCGGAGCGCGACTTCATCTCGATCGCGGGCTTCCCGGCAGGTACCGACCTGCAGGTCGTCGTGCGCCGGGGGAATTCAGGCGCACCGGTCGTCGGCACGGCCCGGGGCATTGTCGGCAGTGGCGGGCTGTTTGAAGTCAATCACCCCGGCGGCGTGTGCTGGACCGGGCAAACGCCGAACATCGTCCCCGGTGACTGGATCGATGTGTTCCAGGTTGTGAGCCTGGGCTTTTCGGCCGGGCAGACGCAGCGGGTGATCGACGCAAAAATCACGAGGCCCGCGTTTGTCACGTCCACCGGCCAGGTGCAGGTTGATGGCAGCGCGGTCGATGCAGGCGGCTTGCCGCTGTCATTGGGGCTCATGGAGCAACGCATCATCAACCCGGACTTCAAGGACACCCGCATCGGGCGCCGTGACATTCGTGCAGATACCGATGGCGGGCGTGTCGAAAACATTCCCGGGGGCACGGGAAGGTTGTTGCGCACCGGCACCGGAGCCGAGTGGCGGGCCATCTACACCGGCTTGAATGCGGCCGAGCAGCGGGTGGCGGTCGCAGGCCAGAGCCGCGCGATGGCCTGGCTTTCGACCAACAACAACGGCGACCGGTTCGGCATGACGATTTTCGAATCCGGCGAGTTGGGTGGCCCTGGCTTTGGCGGCTGCCCGGCGACGGGTAGCGCCCAGATCCCGATCACGCCGTGACCGCAGCGCAGTACACGCACGCGACATCACAACCTGTCCAGCCGCGCAAAATTGGGGAGTGGCGCTGCATGCCAGCTACGTAGTTGCTATTATTTCAATAGCTGCTTGCGCACGTTCTGCCTCGGCTGGAGGCACTTTTTTAACACCAAAACCGCCCGATCAGCCGGCTTTGACAGTCAGCGCGCCTACTTGCCCGCCGCACTCACGCGCCAGATCACATTACCCACATCGTCGGCCACCAGCAGGCTGCCGCGTTTGTCGATGGCCACGCCCACCGGGCGGCCGTAGGCGTCGCCGTCGGGGCTGGTGAAGCCGGTCAGTACATCCATTTTTTTGCCGACCGGTTTGCCGCCGGAAAACGGCACGAAGGACACCTTGTAGCCGCTGAGCGGCTTGCGGTTCCAAGAGCCGTGTTCACCCACGAACACGCCACTGGCCAGCGACGGCGGCATCGCGCCGCCGCTTGAAAATGCCATGCCGAGCGGCGCCACATGCGAGCCCAGCGCGTAGTCGGGCGGCAGCGCCTTGGCGACCAGATCGGGCCGCGGTGGCTCGACGCGGACATCGACGTTCTGGCCGTAGTAGCTGTACGGCCAGCCGTAGAACGCGCCGTCTTTCACGCTCGTCAGGTAGTCGGGCACCAGGTCGCTGCCGATCTCGTCGCGCTCGTTGACGACCGTCCACAGCGCGCCGCCTTCGGGTGAGAAGCCCATGCCGTTCGGGTTGCGCAAGCCCGACGCGAAGATGCGGTGCGTGCCGGCTTTCGGATCGACTTCCCAGATCGCTGCGCGGCCTTCCTCGGCGGGCATGCCGCGCTCAGCCACGTTGCTGTTCGAACCCACGGTGACATAGAGCTTGCTGCCGTCCGCGCTCGGAATCAGGTTTTTCGTCCAGTGGTGGTTAATCGGCCCGCCGGGCAAATCAATCACCTTGACCGGCGCTGCCGTGATGCTGGTTTCACCCGGCTGGTAGGGAAACTTCACCACCACGTCGGCGTTGGCGACATAAAAATCATTGCCGACCAGCGCCATGCCGAAGGGCGACATCAGGTTTTGCAGAAACACGGTACGCACTTCGGCCTTGCCGTCGCCGTCGGCGTCGCGCAGCAGCGTGATGCGGTTGGCTGACGGCACGCCGGCGCCGGCGCGGCCCATCACCATCTTCATCACGGCACCCTTGATGCCTTTGTTGCCCTCAGGCTTGGGCGGCGCATTGCTCTCGGCCACCAGCACATCGCCATTGGGCAGCACATAAACCCAGCGCGGGTGGTCCAGCTTGTCGGCGAAGAGCGCGACCGCCATGCCAGCCATGGGCGTCGGCATGCCGCCAGCGGGCCAGCCCTTCGCAGGGGCGATGTTCACCGTCGGTATCAGGCGCTTGACGGGCGCAGGAAGAGTCGGATTGGCGCCGGTATCTTCAGCGGACAACAGGGTGGCCCGGTCGCCGCAGGCACTGAGCGCGGCCAGAAAGGCAGTGAACGGCAGTGCGACGAAGGCCGGACGCCGCCAGGCACGAGAAGGAGCAGGAGAAGAGGAATCTGGCGAAGAGTCTGACGAAGAAGTTGATTCACGCATGGGAAAACTTTCGCTGGTGCTAAACGGACGATACCGGGACGATACCGTGCAGTCGTATTTGACACTGCAGTGTGCAACTGTGGAGTGGAGAGGGACTGTCAGCCCAGCGCGCATCGACTTGTCAGCAAGCGCGCCCGCCCCGGAGGCCGTTGATAACCGAACTCAGGTTCGGCTGTGGCCAACCAGCGTTCCGGCAGGCAACTGGTCGATTTCTGCCAGCAGCTTTGCCAGGCTGCGACCGGCAGCGCCCAGCACCGCGCGGCCCTTGTCAGCCCTGGCGGCAGCGGCGTTGCCCACCGCGCCGTGCGCGTTGTAGTCCTGCATCTGCCAGGCGAGTTTGGCGCTTTTACCATCGCCCAAGATAGGGAATTTTTCGGCGCGGTCTTGTGAAGTGGAATGGAAGTTTTGCGCTTTTGTTAGGTCAACCTGGTCGGGCTTGAGCGCCAGCATCATCGAGGTTTCGATCTCGCCGGCATGAATGCCGAAGCGATGCTCTTCAGCGCTGAAAAGGCTGGAGACCGACGCGCCGCGCTCATCCAGCAGCGGCAGGTTGAACCAGCTCACGCTGTAGACCAGCATGCCCAGCCGCGCCCGCAAATCACGCGCCACCACATCCAGCAGGCCGACCTGGCCACCGTGGGAATTGAGCAGCACCATTTTTTTGACACCCGTGGCCGCGACCGATTCGGCCAGCTCGGTCCAGAGGCGGATCACGGTGTCGGCCTTGAGCGTCAGCGTGCCGGCAAACGCCGTGTGTTCAGGGCAAACGCCGTGTGTTCAGGGCTGAAGCCGATCGCCTGCGTCGGCAGGAACAGCACCGGCAAATCAACCGGCAGATGCGGAAGCGCGGCGGCGATGACGCCTTCGACCAGCGTGGTGTCGACGTTGAGCGGCAGGTGCGG
>JANNKV010000240.1:0-3467 GCA_031396485.1 Polaromonas sp.
AGCCGCGGGCCTCAAGGACAAAATTCCGCTCTATGGCTCAGGCTTTCTCACCGAGGGCGTGCTGGAAGCGGCCGGCCCGGCTGCCGATGGCATCATCACGACCATGCATTACAGCGACTCGCTGGCCACTCCGCGCAACCAGAAATTCCGCCTCGACTACGCCAAGGCCTACAAGGCGCAGCCTGACGTATACGCGGTGCAGGGCTACGACACCGGCCTGCTGCTGATTCAGGGCGCCAATGCCGTGAAAGGCGACCTTAACAGCAAACCCGCACTGTACAAAGCCATGGAAGGCGCCACCATTGACAGCCCGCGCGGCAAATGGACCATGAGCAAGGCGCACAACCCGGTGCAGGACATGTACCTGCGCGTGGTCGAAAACAAGGAAAACAAGGTGCTGGGCGTGGCCGCCAAAGCGCTGGCCGATTCGGGTGCTGGTTGCAAGATGGGCTGATTTTTCCAGGCTGCACAAAAATGGGAGGTTTCGGCCTCCCATTTTTTTGGTACAAGCGTTGCTTCACCCTTCGCAACTTACCCTTTGAACATGACCCTCACCAACTATCTCCTCTATCTTGCCGCCGTCGCGTTGCTGGTGCTGTCCCCCGGTCCGACCATGCTGATGTGCATGACCCATGCGCTGAACCACGGGCCGCGCAAGGCCATGGCATCGGCGGCGGGCAGCGTCAGCGCGGTGCTGGGCGTCATGCTGCTATCGGCCCTGGGACTGGGCGCGCTGCTTGCGGCATCAGAAACGGCTTTTACCATCGCGAAGGTATTGGGCGCGGCTTATTTGATCTGGCTGGGTGTCAAGACTTTTCGAAGCGAGGCAACGGTGCTTGCGGACGGAACAGAAGCCGCATCAAGCCAGGGCCGCTCGTATTTTTTAAGCGGTTTTCTCGTCGGTGCGACCAACCCCAAAGCGCTGCTTTTTTTCGCTGCTTTTTTTCCTCAGTTTCTTGAATCGTCACTGCCCTTTGCACCGCAGTTCGCCGTGCTGGCGCTTACCTTCGCTGCTTTTGAACTCACAGTCCTGACCTGCTGCGCGCTAGGCGTGGCGCGTATCGCTCCCCTGCTCCGCGCCAGCGGCCCGATGCGCTGGATCAACCGTATCTGCGGCGGACTGTTCACGCTGATGGGCGCCCTGCTTCTGCTCACACGCCGGCATACATGAGCCCCCACGGTTGCTCACTCCGTGTAGCGCCCTGCCCCCCGAGGGGGCCGCTGCGCCTGCGGCCCGGCGAAGCCGGTTCCGCGGCCCCTGCCTGGATGAAGAGCCTTCACGGTCGAGCACCGCGTTTAGCGCCCCGCCCCCTGAGGTGGCCGCTGCGCCCGCGGGCTGCCGGAGCCAGACCCGCGGCCCTGAATGGAATAGGAAACTCTCACAGTGACGCGTTGACCTCCGATCGTCCTGAGCATGCCGAAGGATGCCCCTCGCTTCCACGGAAACCGACCCTCTAAGACACTATGGATCTCGCCAACTTCCTGATTCAGCTGCTCAACAGCGTGCAGTACGGCCTGCTGCTGTTCATGCTGGCCGCCGGCCTGACGCTGATCTTCGGCATCATGGGCGTCGTTAATCTGGCCCATGGCAGTTTCTACATGCTGGGGGCCTACCTGGCCTGGTCGCTCAGTGCTTTTTTTGGCAGCCTGACGCTCGCCATCCTGGTGGGCGCCGCGCTGTCGGTGATCTTCGGCTTGGGCCTCGAATGGCTGCTGTTCAGGCACTTCTACCATCGTGACCACCTCGACCAGGTGCTGCTGACGTTCGGTTTGATCTACATCTTTGAAGAACTTCGCTCCATCCTGTGGGGGGACGACGTGCACGGCGTGCCGATTCCCGATTTGCTCAGCGCGTCGATTCCGCTGACTGAAAACATGTCATACCCGGTCTACCGCCTGTTCATGTCGGGGGTCTGCATCGCGCTGGCGCTGGGGCTGTATCTGCTGATCTCGAAAACCCGCCTCGGCATGAAGATTCGCGCGGGCGCGTTCAACCGCGACATGGCCGAGTCGCTGGGCATCAATATCAAGCTGATTCATGCGGTGGTTTTTGCGCTGGGCGTGGGGCTGGCAGCCGTGGCCGGCATGATCGCTGCACCGATCGCCAGCGTCTATCCGAACATGGGCTCACAGGTGCTGATCATGTGCTTCGTGGTCGTGGTGATCGGCGGCATCGGCTCGGTGCGCGGCGCGCTGATTGCCGCGCTGCTGGTCGGGCTGGTCGACACCTTTGGCAAGGTGCTGCTGCCCTCGGTGGCGGGCATGCTGGTTTATATGCTGATGGCGGCGGTCTTGCTCTGGAAGCCTGAAGGCCTGTTTAAACAATGAGCGCGCAAAAATCCAACCTAGAAGTCCTGCCGCGCGGCGTGCAGGTCGCCCTCGGCCTCGCATTGATCGCCCTCGTCGCCTTCCCCTTCGTCGGCACCGACTTCTACACGCAGATGGTCACGCGCATGATGATCATGGCGATTTTTGCGATGAGTCTGGACTTGCTGCAGGGCGTGACTGGCCTGGTGTCGCTGGGGCACGCCGCCTACTTCGGGCTGGCCGGTTACGCGCTGGCTTTTTTGACGCCGCAGGGCGAGGCGGTGAGCCTGTGGTGGACTTTGCCTGTGGCGGTGTTGGCATCTGGCCTGGCCGCGCTCATCATCGGATTCTTCGTGGTCCGCACGCACGGCATCTACTTCATCATGGTCACGATGGCGTTTGCGCAGATGGTGTTTTATCTGTTCTTCGACAACAAGGTGCTGGGCGGCTCTGACGGGCTTTACATCAACTTCAAGCCGAGTGCCGACTTGTTCGGCTGGGTGCCTTTTGACCTGGACAACAAGCGCACGCTGTACTACTTCACGCTGGCTACCGTGTTGGGCGTCTATGCGTTCTTGCGCCGCCTGCTCTGGAGCCCGTTTGGCCGCGCGCTCGCCGGCATCCGCGTCAACGAGCACCGCATGCGCGCGATGGGTTTTGGCACCTTCGGCTACAAGCTCGCCGCCTTCACGCTGGCCGGCGCGCTGGCGGGGCTGGCCGGCTATTTGTGGGGCACGCAGACCGGCTACATCAACCCCGAGCTGATGGGTTTTCACATGAGCGCACACGCCATCATGATGGTGATTCTGGGCGGCATGGGCAACTTTGCCGGCGCCATCGTCGGCGCGTTTGCATTTGAATACCTGCTGCATGTATTCAAGGATTTGCCGCAAATTGGAAGCGTGAACCTGGGCAAGCACTGGCAGTTGTGGATGGGACTTTTCATCGTGCTGATCGTGACCTTTGCGCCGCGTGGCTTGCTGGGTCTGGCCAAAAAATTCGTCAAGCGAAAGCCGGCCGCCCATGAATGAAGTCCTGCTTACAGCCAAAAATCTGACCAAACGCTTCGGTGGCCTGGCGGCCGTCAACGATGTGTCGCTCGACCTGCTGCGCAACCACATCCACGCCGTCATCGGCCCCAACGGCGCAGGCAAATCGAC
>JANNKV010000256.1:0-7727 GCA_031396485.1 Polaromonas sp.
GCTTTCCACGCTCGAATTGAGCCAGGAAGTCGAGCAAATGCTGGACGAAAATCCTTTCCTGGAAATGTCTGACGTCAGCGCTGTGCGGGAAGAATTTGGCGTTGAGCATGTGAACACGCCGGTCAGCCAGGAAAATCAGGAGTTTGAGTCTGCTACTAATTTAATAGCTAATGGCGCAGATGATTCAAGGGCTACAGGCCAGAATGACACTGAAACAAGCGTAGAAAGCACCTCGGAAAGCAGTTCTGAAGCCCCGCTCGAAGAAAGCTGGGACGGGGACGGCTCGGTCGAGACCGCGCCCGACGACAGCGAGTGGGGGGGTGACGCGCCGCCGCGCAAAAGCAATGGCGACGACAGTGACTCCGACGCGTCCGATCTGGCACGCAGCCACGAATCGCTGCAGGATCATCTGCACCGGCAGGCACTTGGCCTGCGCTTGTCCGAAGTCGATCAGGCGGCGCTGCATTTCCTGATCGAGTCCCTCAACGACGACGGCTATCTGGAAGACAGCCTGGCCGCGCTGGCTGCCGGGCTGGCCGGCGATGACCTGGATCAGGCCGAAGAGGTCGAAGAACGTTTCGCCATGGCCCTGAAGCTGCTGCACCACATGGAGCCCGCCGGTGTTGGCGCGCGCAACCTGGCCGAGTGCCTGGCGCTGCAACTGCTTGACTGCAAGGACTGCGAAGAAACCCGTGCCGCCATGGCCATGTGCAAGCATCCGATGGAGCTGCTCGCCAAGCGCGACGTCAAGCGCCTGGCTTACCTGTGCGGTTTTCCTGAGGCGGTGATCAAGGGCGCGATCGCCGTGATCGGCCGGCTCGACCCCAAGCCCGGCCGGCGTTTTGTCAACGTCGAGCGCAACCTGATCGTCCCCGACGTGATCGTCACCAAGGCGGGCCGCGGCTTCAAGGTGGCGCTCAACCGCGATGTGATGCCGCGCCTGCGCGTGCATGACATCTACGCCAACGCGCTGAAGCAGCACAAGGGCCAGGCCGGCCCGGCGCTGCAGCAGCGCCTGCAGGAAGCGCGCTGGTTCATCAAGAACATCCAGCAGCGTTTCGACACCATCCTGCGCGTCAGCAGCGCCATCGTCGAGCGGCAGAAGAACTTCTTCACCCACGGCGAACTGGCCATGCGCCCGCTGGTGCTGCGCGAGATCGCCGACGAACTCGGCCTGCACGAGTCGACGATTTCACGCGTGACTACCGCCAAATACATGAACACGCCCTACGGCACCTTCGAGCTGAAATACTTCTTCGGCTCGGCGCTCGGGACGGAGACCGGCGGCAACGCGTCGAGCACCGCCGTGCGCGCGCTGATCAAACAATTCGTTGCGTCTGAAAGCCTGAAAAAGCCGCTGAGCGACAACCAGATTTCCGAGATGCTGAAAGAGCAGGGCATCGAATGCGCCCGCCGCACCGTCGCCAAATACCGCGAGGCGCTGCGCATTGCGCCGGCCAATTTGCGCAAGTCGCTTTAGATGTCGCCCCCACGGTCGTTCGCTTCGCGTAACTCCCTGCCCCCCGAGGGGGCCGCTGCGCCTGCGGTCTGGCGAAGCCAGTCCCGCGGCCCCTGCTTGTAGAGAACCTGACTGGATTCGCCTCAGGGGGCGGACTTAAATCTATGAACCAACTTCAACTCTTTCTACCCTGCGCCGCCGGCGTCGAAACGCTGTTGGCCACCGAGGTCAAACGTATCACCGGTATTGACGGCAAGGCCTGGCGCGCTGGCGTGCAGCTGCAGGGCTCGTGGCGTGACGCATTGCAACTCAACCTGCACAGCCGCCTCGCGCAGCGTGTGCTGATCGAACTGCAGCACAACCAATACCGCAGCGAGCAAGACCTGTACAACGCCGCCGCCAATGTGGCGTGGGAAATCTGGTTCACGCCAAAGCAGACCTTCAAGGTCGAGATCACCGCGCAGCACAGCCCGCTGCAAAGCCTGAACTTTGCCGCGCTGAAAATCAAGGATGCGGTTGCCGACCGCTTTCGCGCCAAGTTCGACGACGTTCGCCCCAGTGTTGACACCCGCTGGCCCGACGTGCGCGTGTATGTCCACCTGACGGTTGATACGGTGACGATCTACATCGACACCTCGGGCGAGCCGCTTTTCAAGCGCGGCTGGCGTGAAGACAAGGGCGATGCGCCGCTGAAAGAAACACTGGCCGCCGCGATGATTGCCGCCAGCGGCTGGGACGCCTTGTGCAAGCAGGGCGTGCCGCTGTACGACCCGTGCTGCGGTTCGGGCACGATTGCGATTGAAGCGGCGCAGATCGCCTGCCACATCGCCCCCGGCATCAACCGCCGCTTTGCGTTTCAAAAGTATCTGCCGTTCCAGGCACACGTGTGGGAAGGCCTGCTTGACCAGGCCGAAGCCGCCATCACCGAGCCCACGGCGCCGGTGTTCGGTAGCGACGTGTCTTTCCGCATGGTTGACTTTGCCGAACGCAATGCCGAGCGCGCCGGCGTTGCCAATGCGGTGCAGTTTCGCGGCGGTGACGCGCTGCAGCGCATGCCGCCTGCGCCCTCAGGCGTGATGCTGGTCAACCCGCCGTATGGCGAGCGGATCGATGTCGCGGGCGTGGCGGGGGTTTCCGCCGAGCAGGGTCGTGATCAGCGCCGCGATCATCCGCGCCCCCGCGCCGATTCTTTTCAGGGCCAGCCGATCGACGAGTTCGGCCAGCCGATTTCTCCGGACGATGGCGACCACCGTGATTCACGCGACGATGCCGGTTTTGAGCCCCCCCGCGACCGCAGCGCCAACCCCGGCCGTGAGCAGGCGCAAACCGAAAGCGGCGACCAGGCATCCGACTTCTTCCCGCAACTGGCCACGCACTGGAAGAAAAACTACGCCGGCTGGACGGCCCACGTCCTCACGCCCGACCTGAAACTGCCCAACAAGATGCGCCTGAAAGAGTCGCGCCGCGTGCCGATGTGGAACGGCCCGATTGAGTGTCGGCTGTTCCGGTTTGACATGGTGGCGGGCTCGGCGCGCGGAAAGACCGCTGTGCCCAGCGAGCAGAAATGAACCCAGCGGGGGCCGTGCAACCGGCTTTGCCGGGGCACAAGGCGCCGTCTCCAGAGGGGAGAGGGAGCGACACGCAGTGCACGGCAACAGGGGGCAGATCAATTGTCCTCGACACCAACATCGTCCTCGATGTATTCGTCTTCAATGACGCGGCCTCCATTCCCCTGAAGCTTGCCCTCGAAGCCGGCGAACTCAATTGGCTAGCCACCCCACCCATGCGCGACGAACTCGCCAGGGTGCTGGACTACCCGCAAATCGTCCCGCGTCTGAATTTCTACCAGTTGACGGCGGAAGACGTGCTAGCCGCTTTCGACCGCCACGCTCGAATCAAAGAAGTACCCGGCAAAGCCCCCGTCACCTGCAGCGACGCCGACGACCAGAAATTCATCGACCTGGCCGTCGCCCACCGGGCTCTGCTGCTGAGCAAGGACCAGCACGTGCTTTCAATGCGAAAAAGGCTTCTAGCCCAGGGAATACGTGCGCAAGCAGCTATGTAATTAATAGCGTTTGAGCGCTGGGGCCGGCGCCGGCTTTCCCTCGAATGAGCTGTCAGGCGCCTGTATTAAAAACGGCTCACACTGGGGGTTTATCCCAACCAGCAGGAGACACATCATGAGCCGTGAAGTTGTTGTAGTCAGCGGTGTACGCACCGCCATTGGTACCTACGGCGGCAGCCTGAAGGACATTCCCCCTACCGATCTGGCCGCGCAGGTGGTGCGCGAGTCGCTGGCGCGGGCGCAGGTGGACGGTGCCGACGTGGGTCATGTGGTGTTTGGCCATGTGGTCAACACGGAACCGAAAGACATGTACCTGTCGCGCGTGGCGGCGATTAACGGCGGCTGCGCCGAGAGTACGCCGGCCTTCAATGTCAACCGCCTCTGCGGTTCGGGCCTGCAGGCCATCATCAACGCCAGCCAGAGCATTTTGCTGGGCGATACCGACATTGCCATCGGCGGTGGTGCCGAGAACATGAGCCGTGGGCCGTATGCCAGCCTGTCGGCGCGCTGGGGTGCCCGCATGGGAGACAGCAAGATGGTCGACATGGTGGTGGGCGCGCTGCACGACCCGTTCCAGAACATCCACATGGGCGTGACGGCCGAGAACATCGCCGCCAAGTGGGGCATCAGCCGGGAGCAGCAGGACGCGGTGGCTGTGGAAAGCCACAACCGGGCGCAGCGCGCGACTGAAGCCGGCTATTTCAAGGACCAGATCACGCCGGTCATGCTGAAGAGCAAAAAGGGCGATGTGGCTTACGCCACCGACGAGCATTTCCGCCCCAACTGCACGCTGGCCGACATGGCCAAGCTGAAGCCGGTGTTCATCAAGGAAAACGGTACCGTCACCGCCGGCAATGCCTCCGGCATCAACGATGCGGCCGCCGCCGTGGTGCTGATGGAAGCCGGCACGGCCAAGGCGCGCGGCCTGAAACCGCTGGCACGTCTGGTGGCCTACGCCCACGCCGGTGTGGACCCGAAATACATGGGCATCGGCCCGGTGCCCGCCACGCAAGCGGCGCTGAAGAAAGCCGGCCTGACGGTGAAAGACCTGGACGTGATCGAGGCCAACGAAGCCTTTGCGGCCCAGGCCTGCGCCGTCACGCGCGATCTGGGCCTGGACCCGGCCAAGGTCAACCCAAACGGCTCGGGTATCTCGCTGGGGCACCCGATTGGCGCCACGGGCGCGCTGATCACGGTCAAAGCCCTGTACGAGCTGGAGCGCATCAAGGGCCGCTACGCGCTGGTGACGATGTGCATAGGCGGCGGTCAGGGTATTGCGGCGATTTTTGAGCGGCTGTGAGCTAACTGCTTGGCGGGCGGGCCTGCAAACCCAAAACCGTTCCGCGCTGCATATTGATTCGCTGCAGCAACGCCAGCCCGATGATAAAAAAGCTGCCGGTGACAAGGATGGCCAGCCGGTGGTTGTTGTCGGTGAGCCAGGTCACCAGGCCGTAGGTGATGGGGCCGATGATGGCGGCCAGTCGAACGGCGAAGGTCCACAAGCCGAAGAATTCGGCCAGGCGCGCGGCCGGAATCAAGGTGCCGGCCATCGCGCGGCCGCAGCTTTGAGACGAGCCCATCGCCAGGCCCGCGAGTGCAGCGGCGAGCCAGAACATGGCGCGGGTTTCGGTCAACGCAGCGATCAGCACCATCGCAATCCAGACCAGCAGCGTGACGGCCAGTGCGCGCTTGTGGCCGAGCCGGTCTTGCCAGTAGCCAAACGCAAACGCACCGACGGCGGCGGCGATGTTGACGATGAAGACCAGCGCCATCGTGTCGCCCTGCGAAAATTTCATCACCTGGTCGGCATACACCGCCGCCAGCGCAATGACCACCGCAATACCGGCCTGGTAGAAGATAGCGCACAGCAGCAGGCGTTTGAAGTCGGTGTAGGGCTGCGCCTGGCGCCAGCTGTCCAGCAGGGCGGCGTAAGCAGAGCGGCCCGCCGACGCGGCGGCGCGTTGCGGCCGTGCTCGCTCTTTCAACAACGCAAATGTGACGCAGGCTGCCGCGCCATAAACCACGGCCGTGATCAGCATCGTGACCGGTACAAAATCGCTCGCGGTCTGGCCCTGCTTTTGTGCGCTGAGCACATACGCCAGACACAAGCCCAGCGACAGCATGCCGCCGAAGTAACCAAAGCTCCAGCCCCAGCCTGACACCTTGCCCATCGCCTCGCGCTTCGCCAGTTCGGGCAGAAAGGCGGCTGTGATCGACTCCCCGACCGAGTAAAAAAAGTTCGACAAGACAATTGCCGCCACAGCGAGCCACAAGTCGCCGCGTCCGGCCAACGCCAGCGCCGCCGTGGTCGCGACGCAGGCCACCGTGGCGATCATCAACAGGCGCCGCTTGGCGGCATGCTGGTCGGCCCACGCGCCGATCGACGGCATCAGCGCCAGCACCAGCACGTTCGACGCCGACAGCGCCAGCGTCCAGGCCAGCGTGCCCCATGCGGCACCCTGCGCCACCACGCCGATGAAGTACACATTGAACACGGCCGTGAGCACGACGGTGGTGTAGCCGGAGTTGGCGAAGTCGTACATCGCCCAGCCAAAGACTTCGCGTTTGGCCACGCCGGGGTTCAGGGCTGTGCTGTCAAAAAAAGGCATGTGCGGGAACCTCTTGTCAAAACAGGCTGGTCGGCCTGACGAGTGCCGTTTTATAAGGCAAAACGCCGCTAGCCCAGGTAAAACATGCGCAACCAGCTATCAATATAGTAGCGATGATTCGCTGTCAATCTGACTGGTGCGCGCGTGCCAGTTAATTTTTCAAACCATTTTGAACGGCCTGTGTGACAGTTTCCGCAGCGAGCCACGTCACCGCGGCAGCGACTCGACTTCCTTCGTCCAGCGGTCCAGCAGCCGGCGGCGTTCGGCGGCTTTGCCGTATTTTTCGAAGTCGTACTTGATCAGGCGCACGTTGTCGATCAGCGGAATGCGAGGGTCGGGCTTGAAGGTCTTGTTGGCTGGCACTTGCAGGCTGTTGGCTTTGGCGCCAATCGCCTGGCCGGCCGGGCTCATCAGCCAGTCGTAATAAAGCCGTGCGGCGTCTTTGTTGCGCTGGCCCTTCACCATCGCAATACCGCCAATCTCATAGCTGGTGCCCTCGCAGGGTGCTGCGCTTTTCACCGGGTAGCCGTTCTGTTGCCAGCCGTCGAAACCAAAAATAAAACTGATGCCGGTTGCCACTTCGCCTTTCGCCACGTTGGGCGCCTGGGCGGTACCACTGCGGGTGTAATTGCTGACGTTCCTGTGCAGCTTCTTCATGTAGTCGAAGGCGGGTTCCTCGCCCATCAGCTGCACCAACCCCGCCAGAATCGTGTAGGCCGTGCCGCTCGACGCCGGGTGGGAGATTTCCACGTCGCCCTTGTAGTCGGGTTTGATCATGTCGGCCCAGCATTTGGGCTCGGGCAGTTTTTTCTTCTTTAGCAGTTCGGTGTTCCAGCCGAAGCCGATCGCCGAGGTGTAGAAGCCGCCCACCATGTTTTGCGTCATCGCGTACTGCCGCACGCTCCAGCTGTGCAGGTCGCCGATATAGGCGGGCCGGTACGCGTCGAGCAAACCGACTTCGGCCGCCTGCAAAAACGGGTCGCCGGTGCCGCCCCACCACAGGTCGGTTTTCGGGTTGCTGGCTTCGGCGCGCAGTTGCGCCAGCGCTTCACCGGTGGCCCGGCGTGTTTGCTGCACCTTCACGCCGGTGGCCTTCTGGAATTCGCTGGCGGCCAGGTCGCACCAGGCCTGGTCGGTGCTGCAGATGACGTTCACCGTGCCTGGCGTCTGGGCCTGAGCCGCGTCCGGTGCAACAGCCGCGCCCAGCGCCACCATCGCCGCAGCGCAGAAAGAGGGAAAGCTTGCCAGGGTGAAAGTTGTTTTCATTGATCGTTGCTCCGGGTTGAAGCCGACGGCTTCCGCGTTAATGGTCGAATCGCAGTCTAGCCCAGATGAAACGTGCGTGAGCAGCTACTTAATTGATAGCGCATGAATCACAGGGCACCGGCCTCCACCACATCGGGAAGGGTCAGGTCCACCGGCGGGCGGGGCGCCGGCCCGGCACGAAAACTGTGCGCACTGGCCAGTGGCCAGTACTGGCGAAACACGTTGTGTTGCTCGTCCAGCGGCCCCAGCAGCGCGCCGGGCGCCACTTTCAAAATCAGGTTGCTCAGCAGCCGCACCTCGGTGTCGGTCAGGCGCCGCACGATATGGT
>JANNKV010000270.1:0-43721 GCA_031396485.1 Polaromonas sp.
AACCGCCTGCCGCTGGGCGCCGCGGCGCTGGCCGGCACCAGCTACCCGCTGGACCGCGAGCGCGTAGCGAAAGCGCTCAGCATGGAGGGCATCTGCCAGAACAGCCTGGACGCCGTCAGCGACCGCGACTTCGCCATTGAATTCACCGCCGCAGCATCGATTGCCATGATTCACATCAGCCGCTTTTCGGAAGAGCTGGTGCTGTGGATGAGCCAGAGCTTCGGCTTCATCGACATTGCCGACCGCTTTTGCACCGGTTCGTCCATCATGCCGCAGAAGAAAAACCCCGACGTGCCCGAGCTGGCGCGCGGCAAGACCGGCCGCGTCGTCGGCCACCTGATGGGCCTGATCACCCTGATGAAAGGCCAGCCGCTGGCCTACAACAAGGACAACCAGGAAGACAAGGAGCCGCTGTTCGACACGGTGGACACGCTGAAAGACACGCTGCGCATCTTCGCCGAGATGGTGGGCGGCATCACCGTCAAACCCGACGCAATGGAACGTGCCGCACGGAAGGGCTACGCCACCGCTACCGATCTGGCCGACTACATGGTGAAAAAAGGCCTGCCCTTTCGCGACGCGCACGAGGCTGTGGCGCATGCGGTGAAAGCCGCGATTTCGCACAATGTCGATTTGTCCGAATTGCCGCTCACGGTGCTGCAGCAGTTCAACCCGAAAATCGACAAGGACGTGTATGCCGTGCTCAGCCTGCGCGGCTCGCTCAACGCTAGAGGCACCCTGGGCGGTACGGCGCCGGCGCAGGTGCGGGCACAAATTGCCCGGCACCGCATCCGTCTTGCTTGAACTTGTCAAAAGAAGTCGAGCGCGGACTATTCGAAGGCCCGCACACTCGGTTCACGACGCCCCCACGCGTCGTTCATCATCGGCTCTGCAGAGCTCCGTTTAAGCATTAAATCTGCCTCTAGCCCAGGTATTACCTGCGCAAGCAGCTATTAATTCGATAGCGGTTGATCAGTACGGAAGCGCACCTGGCTTCGAACTTGTTACCGCAGCCAGGTCCCAAGCGCAGGCCGGCGCAGCATCGGCGCAGCATCGGCGTGCTGCCGCCGCGCCAAAAAAACAAATTGTTTCGCGAATGGATGCATCCATAACAGGTGCTGCCGTGTAGGTGCTGTGTGGGCGCGCGATTTCTGGAACCTCTCGCAGCGCTGACCACATCCTTTTCTGCCATCAATTACTTTTCAGACTGGACAAGCCCATGACTCACACGCCCTTCAAATGCTCCGCCTTGCTGGCGCTCACGCTGGGGCTGGCCGCCTGCAGCGGCAGCAGCGACGACCCGGCCCCGCTTCCCACGCCCGCACCCACCCCCGTGAGCGTGGGCGACACGGTCGTGCTGACCGCCTCCGGCAAGCTGGTGTCGTTTAGTCGCGCCACACCGGGCACCGCGGTGGGCTCCATCGCAATCACCGGCCTCAAGAGCGGTGAAACGCTGCTGGGAATCGACTATCGTCCGGCCAACGGCGTTCTTTACGCGCTGGGAAACGCCGGAAGCGTGTACCGGGTCGATCCGTCCACCGGCGTGGCCACACTGTCGAGCACGCTGCGCGCAGCAGCGGGTGACGACAACCCGTTCGCCGCTTTGTCCGGCAGCAGCTTCGGTGTTGATTTCAATCCCGTACCCGACCGCATGCGCGTGGTGAGCAACACCGGCCAGAACCTTCGCATCAACGTGGAAACCGGCGACGCCATCACCGAAACAGCCATCAGCCCGTCCGCAGCCGTTTCGGACGCGGCCTATACCAACTCGTTTGCCAGCGCTGTCAGCACACGCCTTTTTGACATCAACCTGTCCACCAACACGCTGGACCTGCAGAGCCCACCCAACGACGGAACACTGGTGACCGGCGCGCCATTGGGCGTGGCGCCGACAGCGGTGAACGGCTTTGACATCGACGCACGCAACAACACCGGTTATGCCGCGCTGACGGTGGGTGGCGCCACGTCGCTGTACCGCATCAACGTGGCCGCTGCAGCGCCCACCGCGGCCGCCACGCTGATCGGTGCCATTGCCGGCAGTGAGCCCATCACCGGCCTCGCACTGGCCCCGACGGCCGCCCCGACCGTGACGGGTCTCACCACCGACAACCGCCTGGTCAGCTTCAACCCGCGAAGCCCCAACGCGCTGACCAGCAACGTCGCCATCACCGGCCTGAACGCTGGAGAAAACATCCTGGGCATGGATGTGCGACCGGCAGACGGCCAGCTTTGGGCTTTGTCCAGCACCGGGCGAATCTTCACGCTTGACGCGGCTACCGGCGCCGCCACGTTCCGGATCGCGCTCACAGCCGATGCGGCCGATACGACAGCACCCTTTACGGCACTCGACGGCAGCGCCACGCTGAGCGTGGACTTCAACCCCGTGCCCGACCGCATGCGGGTGGTCTCGCCCCTCGGGCAAAACCTGCGCATCAACGTAGCGACTGGAGCGACATTCACCGACACGCCGATCAGCCGGACCAGTGCGCCCGCTTCGGTACTGGCCGCCGCTTACACCAATAGCTTTGCAGGCACCACCGCCACGTCCCTGTTCGATCTTGACGGCAACGTGGACGTCCTGGCGCTTCAGAGCCCGCCGAACGACGGCATATTGACCGATGTCGGCCTGCTGGGACTGGACATTGCGGGCTTCGCGGCACTGGACATCGCCGGCGGTGACAACGGCCTGATTCTGGCCGCGCTGCGGAGCGGCGCGACAGGCCCCTTCCTGCTGAACACGATCGCGCTGACCACCGGCGCAGCGACGCCGTATGCCAACACCACCGGCAATCCGGCGCTGTCGCAAATAGGCGGTGCCAGCGGCCCGGCCTTGCGCGACATCGCTATCAGCCGGCTTTAACGTCTTCAATAAAGCGCAGGGCCAAGGCCCACAATCGGAAACCTCTGCAGGCCGGGCTGCGGCAAACGCAGTAGCCCGGCTTTTTCCATGCAGAGCCCGGCTTGCCCGGACGAGAAGCGATCGCCGGCAGACCTGTGTCTCTGCCCCTGATCCGCTATTATTTCAGGAGCACCTTGCGCAGGTAGCATCTTGGCTGGCAGCCAAAATGACTCATAACCCGGCACTGCATGGCACTTCACGGCATCGTTTAACAAGAAGGGGCCGGATGCACAGCCACTGTAAATAATTTCAAACCCGCGGACAAAGCTTTCACGCTAGCCATTCCAGCAGCCGGATAACATGAGCCAACAACCCGTTCGCTGCCGTGCATGCATCCCCCGCGCACACCACGGGCGCAGCGACCCCACCTTCCGGAGACAAACCATGACCGTCATCACCACCATCGAAGACCTGCGGGTTCTGGCCAAAAAACGCGTGCCACGCATGTTCTATGACTACGCCGACTCCGGCTCCTGGACAGAGAGCACCTACCGCGCCAACGAAGATGATTTTCAGAAAATCAAGCTGCGCCAGCGCGTGGCAGTCAACATGGAAAACCGCAGCACCGCCACCACCATGGTCGGTATTGATGTCAAGATGCCGGTCGCCATTGCGCCGGTGGGCCTCACCGGCATGCAGCACGCCGACGGCGAAATTCTGGCGGCCCGGGCGGCTGAAAAATTTGGCATTCCGTTCGCCTTGTCGACCATGAGCATCTGCTCGATTGAAGACATCGCCGCCAACACCACCGCGCCTTTCTGGTTCCAGCTCTACATGATGCGCGACCGCGACGCCATGGCCGCCATGATCGAACGCACCCGTAAAGCTCGGTGCAGCGCGCTGATCCTCACGCTGGACCTGCAGGTTATCGGCCAGCGCCACAAAGACATCAAAAACGGCCTGACCGCACCACCCAAGCCCACACTGGCCAACATCATCAATCTGGTTACCAAGCCGCGCTGGTGCCTGGGCATGCTGGGCACGCGACGCCATTCCTTCGGCAACCTGGTGGGACACGTCAAGGGTGTCAGCGATATGCGCTCGCTCTCGGCCTGGACCAACGAGCAGTTTGACCCGCGCCTGTCGTGGGCCGACGTGGCCTGGGTGAAACAGCAATGGGGCGGCAAGCTGATTCTGAAAGGCATTCAGGACGTGGAAGACGCCCAGTTGGCGGTTGCCAGCGGCGCGGACGCGATCGTCGTCAGCAACCACGGCGGGCGTCAGCTTGACGGCGCGCAGAGCAGCATCACCGCGCTGCCGCCCATCGTGGCTGCCGTGGGCGAGAAGATCGAAGTCTGGATGGACGGCGGCATACGCAGCGGCCAGGATGTGCTGAAGGCCAGGGCGCTGGGTGCCCGCGGCACGATGATCGGCCGCGCGATGGCCTACGGCCTGGGCGCGATGGGCGAGGCCGGTGTGACCAAGGCGCTGCAGGTCATCCACAAGGAACTCGACATCACCATGGCCTTTTGTGGCCACACCAATATCGAGAATGTGGACACGCGCATCTTGCTGCCCGGCACTTTCTGAACCTGCTTTCCTCTCAGCTTTGGATGAAATCCAGAAGGTCTTTGGTCAGCCGCTCTTTGTGAGTCGCCTGCAGACCGTGCGGTGCGCCGTCGTATTCGATCAGCGTTGACTGCGCGATGCCTTTCGCCGCTGCGCGACCTGCCGCGTCGATCGGCACGGTTTTGTCATCCGTGCCGTGAATGATCAAGGTCGGCACCTTGAACGCCGCCAGGTCTGGACGGAAGTCCGTGGTCGCAAACGCTTTTGCGCAACCCAAGGTGGCATTCAGACCCGCCTGCATCGACACGCTGCGCGCCCATTCGATCACTTCGTCGCTGACGCTGCCGGACAGCAGGCTGACGCCAAAAAAGTCCTTAAAGAAACTTCCGAAAAATTTCGCCCGGTCTTCTTTCATTGCCTTGGTCATGCCGTCGAATACCGACTGGTCGGTGCCCTGCGGGTTGTCGCCGGTCTTGAGCATGAAAGGCACGACGGATGCGACCAGCACCGCCTTGCTGACCGACTTGCCGCCGTGGCGCGACATGTAGCGCGCCACCTCGCCGCCGCCCATCGAAAACCCGACCAGTACTGCATCTTGCGCGCCGGTCTGCTCGATCACTGCCGCCAGGTCATCGGCCAGCGTATCGTAGTCATAGCCGCTGCCCGGCTGCGACGACCGTCCAAAACCACGCCGGTCATAGGCAATGGCCCGAAAACCGGCATCGGCAATCGCCATCGCCTGGTCGTCCCAGCTGTCAGACGACAGCGGCCAGCCGTGCATCAGGATGACCGGGCGGCCTGAGCCCCAGTCCTTGCAATAAAGTTTGGTTTTGTCTGCAGTAGTGATGTAGTTCATAAGAAAAGTCTACGGTTGGGTTAATGAAAAATTGAGTCTTGGGCTGACGCACTGATGTAGATGTCGGCTGAGAACGGCAGGGACCGTCAGGTTTTTTCACTGCTGCCGTCAGAGCGCTGCGGTTGCGAAATCGCCGGGCGGCGACAACAGGGTTCCGGGATCCAGTCCTGGTCCGATGAGAGAAACCTGTCAGGCACAACGAGGGTGTCTGTACCGGTCCGGGCAAGCATCAGGAACGCCGTGGTTACCCACCGAGCTTGCCGACTCGCGCACTTCAGCCCGCGCTCAGAAGTCGATACCACCATCAGCGGCGGCCGACTATGGAATCTGCAGCCTTTTTAACCTGATTAATTGCCAAGTTACGCTGACCGCCTTGAAAGTTGCTATGTAATAATTTTTAACATGCATGACATGCGCGCTTTCGTGGCTGGAACCTGAGCAGTTGCATGCTGTCGGCAGAGTCAAACAGCATGTCCCGACTTCTTTCTTCAGCACTTGAAGCTCTGGGCAGTGCCATACCCAGCGGCCTTGCCGCACTGATCTGGATCGGCTTGAAAATCGGTCCCGAAATGATTCCGCCGCTGCTGCTGGCGATGTTCAGCGCCATCGCGGTGGTTCATTTCTCGGCTGCAGCGTCGCCCCGGCCTATCGTTTACACGCCGCGCTTTTTTGAGATTTCCCTGCTCGTCGGCTTCATCGACGCCTTCGTGCCCAAGCTTGCACTCTGGGGCCTGGACGACACGCCTGCGACCCGCCTGACGCTGGTTCTCGCGGCCGGTGCCGTGGCTGCGCTAATGCAGCCGGTTTTTTATGGCCTTCGCCTGCAACGCCTGACCCGTTTCATTCCGGCACCGGTGTTTGCCGGTTTTCTCAACGCAGTTGCGTTGATCCTGATCGTCGGACAGGTCCGGGAAATTATCCGTCTGCAGCACAGCTATCCGCACTTGCTGCTGTCCAGCCTGGCGATCGCTGGCGTCTGTCTGGCTGTGGCGCTCGCCGTCAAGATCATGCGACCACAGCTGCCAGCCGGAATTGTGGGCTTGCTGGCTGCGAGCCTGACCGCGCTGCTGCTTCAAACCAGCAGCCAGGGCCTGCCCGCCGTGATGCCAGTCAACCCGCAGTGGGTGTTGCCGATAGCGCTGGTGGACTGGCAGGTTTTCAACCCTGCGCATGGCAAGCTAGATGCGATTTTGGGCGATGTCGCCCTGACGGGTTTTTTGCTGGCGGTGGTGGTGTTCCTCAGCACCATCTCGACGCAGGAAACCATGGCACAGCTCGATACGCAAGACGACAAACCCGAGCCTGCGCGCATCCACGCCATGCAGCTCAGCGCGGGCCAGACCATCGCCGCTGCACTCGGCTCGCTGCCCTTGAGCGGGTCGCCAGCCAGCACCGTGGCGGCAGGCGGACGCCACGGAGTACCGCGCGGAGCACCGCCACTTTTCTCGCTGCTGGCGATGGCGCTTTATGTGTCGGGGCTCCTCGCGTGGCTGCCACAGGCGGCCATGATCGGGCTGGTTTTGTATCTGGCTTACACGCTGTTCGACCGCCCCAGCGCACTGGGCCTGTGGCGCTACGCCACCGACGCCGGCGCGCGGCGAAACATGAGCGCCTTGCA
Organism: Polaromonas sp.; assembly: GCA_031396485.1. GTDB lineage: Bacteria > Pseudomonadota > Gammaproteobacteria > Burkholderiales > Burkholderiaceae_C > Polaromonas. The sequence continues at coordinate 6,883 of JANNKV010000270.1, forward strand.
GCGCGAAGACCTGGCGCTGATTGCGGTGGTGGCGCTTTTTGGCGTGCTGCTGAACATGGTCGCGGCCCTGGTGGTTGGCATGGTGCTGGGCCTGGTACTGTTCGCCTGGCGCAACGGCAGGAGTGCGATCAAGGATATTCGCAGCGGTTGCACCTGGCGGTCGAACTGTGTCCGCCCGATGGCCGACATCGCCTGGCTCGACGTGAACGGCTCACAGATTCAATGCGTGCGGCTGCATGGTGCGCTGTATTTTGGCGTTTCCAGATCGCTGCGCAGCGATCTGGAAACGCTGCTGCCCGGCACGAAGTGGCTGGTGGTGGACTGGCAGGCGGTGGTGTCGCACGACACCACGTTGCTGCGCATGTTCGACCGCTTCGAGGCCTTCGCGGCCCGGCGCGGCGTGCAGCTCGTGCATTGCGCCCGACCGGACAAAATCGTGCCCCCGGGTCATGAGGTTACCGCCCCTATCGCTCATACCGACTTTGCCGACCTGGACCGGGTACTCGAATTTTGCGAGAACCGATTGCTCGAAGGGGCAGAGCGCAAGAACGCAGCAGCGCCGGTTGACGCGCTGCTCGGCAGCGCCTTCGTCACCGGGCTGAAACCAGAAGAACGTACGCTGGTTCTGGCGTGCTTCGAGCAGCGTCACTACCAGCAGGGCGACCGCATGATCAAAAAAGGCGAGACCTCGCGCGATCTGTACATCATTGACCACGGCCACGCGGACGTAGTCATTGCCGACGGCACCATTCGGGTGGCTGGCATCAGCGCTGGCGCGATCTTCGGCGAGATGGGCTTTCTCGATGGCACCCCGCGCGCAGCCGACGTGTATGCCACCCGGCCGCTCGTTTCCCTGGTGATGAGCCGGCGACGCTTCGACGACCTGAGCCGCAGCCACCCCGTCATCGCACAGGCGGTGATGCAAAACCTGTGCTGCGAATTGGCCAGACGGTTGCGGTCGCTGCATCTTCTTCTTGCCCGGGAGCGCCTTTAGTCGCCTTTGGTCTTTAACTGTCCGGGGTCTGATGCTGCGGGCCACAGCCAGGGGGCGGGTTCAGTTATTCGCAGGGGAACTTCGCCCCGCCGGGTTTGAACCGAAAATAGGCGAAGTGAACGCCCGCCGAATTGCCCACCTCGACATGGACGCATTTTTTGCGTCCGTCGAGTTGCTGCGTTACCCCCAGCTCAAAGGCCTGCCCGTGGTCATCGGCGGCGGAAGACGCAAGATCGACGAGGCCCTGCAAGCCGGTTACGCCGGGCGTGAGTCACGCTTCATTCCGGTAGCCGACTTCCCGCTGCTCAAAGACTACGTGGGGCGCGGCGTCATCACCACCGCCACCTATGCGGCGCGCCAGTTCGGTGTGGGCTCGGCCATGGGCATGATGAAGGCGGCCAGACTGTGCCCGCAGGCCATTGTGCTGCCGGTTGATTTCGACGAGGTGCGCAAGTATTCAAGGCTCTTCAAATCAACGATTTCCGGGATTGCGCCGCTGATTCAGGACCGCGGCGTCGATGAGGTGTACATCGACTTCACCGACGTTCCAGGCGGCCAGCGAGAAGGCGGGCGGGTGCTGGCTCGGCTGATTCAGAAAAGCATTTTTGAAGCTACCGGCCTGACCTGCTCCATCGGCGTCGCACCCAACAAGTTGCTGGCCAAACTGGCCAGCGAGTTCGACAAGCCCAACGGTATTTCCATCGTGCATGAAAGCGATTTGCAGAGCCGTATCTGGCCGCTGGCCTGCCGCAAGATCAATGGCATTGGCCCCAAAGCCGACGAAAAACTGGCGGGGCTGAACATTCGTACCATTGGGGAACTGGCGGCGCAGCAGCCGTCGTTTCTGATCATGCATTTCGGCAAGGCCACCGGCGCGTGGATGCATGAAGCCGCCTGGGGCCGCGACGACCGACCGGTGGAAACGACCAGCGAGCCCGTCAGCATGAGCCGCGAGACAACGTTTGACCGCGATCTGCACGCGTTGCGCGACAAGGCGGAATTGAGCGAGATTTTCACGCGGCTGTGCACCAAACTCGGTGAAGACCTGCAGCGCAAGGGCTATGTCGCCAGGACCATCGGCATCAAATTGCGCTATGACGATTTCAAAATTGCGACACGCGACCAGACGATGGCGTCTTACACCGCCGACGGAAAAACCATCCGGACGATGGCAGGCATCTGCCTGAAGCGGGTGCCGTTGACGCAAAAACTTCGCCTGCTGGGTGTGCGTGCGTCCACGCTGCTGCCCGCGACGGAAGCCGCGGCAGCCGAAAAAGCCGAAGAAAGCCGTGTTTCAAAGCAAAAAGTGCCTCCAGCCCAGGCAGAACCTGCGCGAGCAGCTCCTGATTCAATAGCAACCGATCAGCTTTTCTAGGCGCTTCAGCAATCAGATGACGATGATCTCGTCCTGGTGATTGGCAATGTGCATCACATGCGCGCGGGCGAATTCTGACTGGCTGAGCTTGCCGTAGGCGAAGTGCGGCATCAGCGCACCCGGGTGTGTTTCAAAGCGCGTGACAGCCGCGCGCAGGCGTGCCGATGACTTGCGCCAGTTCCCTTCGCGCGTGAGCGCCGGGGCGCCCGGAATCGGTTCGCTCAAGTTGTGGCTCATGGCGCCGCGCCAGTTGAAAAACGCAAACGCCGCAGCACCTGTCGTGTGCTGGAAGGCGACGTTTTTGGGCTCAGGGAATCCGTCCATGCTCATCTCGATGCTTTGCGACAGGTGCTCCAGCACGGCAACCACTGGCCATTCACCCATGGTTTTGACAGTTCGGGATTTTTCCAGCCGGTCAAGCCAGAACAGTGCGCCGTCCAGCGACTGAACCTTGGGCTGGTCGGCCCAGCCGGATCCTGCGCCGAACGCAGCGGTCACGACCAAAAGCTCACGACGTTTCATGCGCGCATCGTAGCAGCCCGCTTTTTTTGCGCGCCTGTCCGCTGACTGGCGGTGCCTATTTACCAACGCCGCTGCGGCCCTGTTCCATCAATTCAGCGTCGCCAGATAGGCGATCAGATCGGCCCGCTCCTGCGCACTGTCAACCTGAAAGCCCATGCGCTGGCCGACCACCAGCTCTTCCGGATCTTCCAGCCACAAATTAAGCGTCTGGGGCGTCCAGCGCAGGCGTGAACGCGCCACCTCATCGGAGTAGCGATAGCCCTTCAGGCTGCCCACACGCCGTCCCATCACGCCGCGATGCGCCGGACCCACCTTGTTGCTGTCGACAGCGTGGCAGGCAATGCAGCTGCTTTGGTACAGAGCCGCACCGCGCGAGACATCGCCGGGCGGCGGGCTGGTCCACACACGGGCGGCCGGGTCCGACGTTTGCGCCCGGGCCGATGCGGCTGCAAGGCAACAGGCGACCATGAGAAGTGCCGCCGCGACAAAGTGCGTCCGATTAGTTTTCAGTACCGCTGCGGGGAATGACGGGTGCATGCGTTTTTTTCCTGTCTTTGTTCCTGGTGCGGGTAATACGGCAGCCTCCGGCGGCCTGGATGTTCCAAAACGCCAACTTCATCACGAATTCGATGGCGAGTTTCTATTCGCACGCGAATGATTGAATCCAGCCCCGAAACCGACCCGTATCCAAAACATCTGCTTACGTTTCATCAACCTCTGACCCACCCACACCATGAATAAAAAATTCGCGATGACCTTTCTGGCGGCTGCTACGGCGCTGCTGTGTACCGCCGCGCAGGCCGAAACCGGCAAGCTGCTGCTGACCGGCGGCGTCAGCAGCATCGATGGTGCGGCCGGCGGCGGGCTCACACCGTGGGCGGTGATTGGCAGCAACGCCACCGACGAGGAAATCGGCGGCTCGGCTTTCTTCACCAACGCCGGCACGCGCGACTACGGGCTGAATATTGTCGGCGCTGCGGTGGGCGTTCATGACCGCTACGAGCTGTCCATCGCGCAGCAGGACTTCAACACGCGTGAAACTGGCACCGCCCTGGGCCTGCCCGGCCTGCACCTGAAGCAAACCATCGTCGGCGCCAAGCTTCGGGTTCTGGGCGATGCGGTGCTGGACAGCGACACCCTGATGCCGCAAGTAGCCGTCGGCGTTCAATACAAGACGCTGGGCTCCACCGGGCTCAATGGCACGCTTGAAGCGCTGGGCGCCAAACGCAGCGGCGTCGACTTTTACGTCAGCGCGACCAAGCTGTTTCTGGGCCAGGGCCTGCTGGTCAATGGCACTCTTCGCGCGACCAAAGGCAATCAAAACGGCCTGCTGGGCTACGGCGCCACGCTGGCTGGCCATGAAAACCGCTACAGCGTTCTCCCTGAGTTTTCTGTCGCCTATCTGCTCAGCAAGAACGTGGTGGTGGGCGCCGAGTACCGCTTCATGCGCAACAAACTCGATCAAGCTGGCCGTGCCGCCGGGCTGGGCGATGGTCTGCGCTCTGGCGACTGGAAAGACGTTTTCATCGCCTGGGCGCCCAACAAAAATGTTTCGTTCACCCTCGCCTATGTCGATCTGGGCGTGATCGTGCCCGCCACCACTGCCAGCCGCAAGCAGACCGGCTACTACCTGTCGGCCCAGGTCGCTTTCTGAGCGTTCACCTTCAAAAATCACACAAAAATCACTGAAAGAAATTCCATGAAAAAAATACTTGCCACTCTGGCTTTTACAACCCTTGGCTTTCTGGGTACCAGCGCCGCCCTGGCGCAAACATCGACGCCCGGCGACCAGCTCTACAAGTCTTTCGGCGAAAAACCCGGTCTGGTCGTGTTGATGGACGACTTCATGACAAGGCTGCTGGCCGATCCGCGCACCGGCCCGCATTTCAAGCCGGCCAACCAGCAGCGGGTGAAGGAGCAACTGGTTGAACAGCTCTGCGCGCTCAGCGGTGGGCCTTGCGTCTACAAGGGCGCCGACATGAAAAGCTCGCACGCCAACCTCGACATTAAAAAATCAGACTTCCATGCCCTGGTTGAAGTGCTTCAGCAAAGCATGGACGCCCAAGGAATTGCCTTCCGCGAGCAGAACAAAATGCTGGCGCTGCTGGCGCCCATGAACCGCGACATCATCACGCCGAAAGAATAGGGAGCCACACCATGAACAAGACTTTGATTTCTGCAGCGCTGTCGCTGCTGTGCGGCTGGGCCAGCGCGGGTAGCCTGACGGTGTCGGTGATCGACAAGGACGGCAAGCCGGTGATGGACGCCGTGGTCGTCATCACACCCGCCAACAAAAGCGTGCTGCCGAAAAAGCCGCTGCCGGCCCAGGTCACCATTGCCCAGGAAAAAATGCAGTTCATTCCTGCGGTTTCATTGGTTCCGGTGGGCGCGAAGATCCAGTTCATCAACAACGACCCGTGGGATCACCACGTGCGCTCATCACCCGCCGGCATGGGCCAGTTCAATGCCACCCAGGCTGGTTTTGAGCTACGGCTGGAAGGCAAGACCGACGGCAAGCCCGCCAAGCCGACGGAGATTTCACTCGACAAGGCGGGCGTACTCGGCTCGACGCTGCTCGGCTGCTTCATCCACGGCTCGATGCGCGGCTATGTGTATGCCAGCGAATCGCCATGGGCCGCCAAAACCGGTGCAGACGGCTTGGCCGTTTTTGACGACCTGCCCGACGGGGCCGCGCAAATCAAGGTCTGGCAGGCCGACCAGCTGATCGACCTGCCGCCGCAGCAGGCCACGATTGGCGCCACGCCAGCAAAAAACAGTCTGCAACTGAGCGTGGTGCCGCGGCGTCGCAGAGGCGCGGTTTAGCACCTATGCACCCTGCGGCTGCGCGGCTTTCAGGCTCTTCCGCAGAGCATCGTTCAGGCTGGCCTGGCCGCAAAGAACACGTAGTCGGCGGTATAGCCCTGCTTGATGCGCTTGCCGGCGTCCGCCTGGCTTTCGCAACCCCGGGCGGGCGGATTGCCACCCTGCGTGTTGAGCCGCTGAACACTGGTGACGCCCGCCATCATGCCGGCAGCTTCGCCCGATTGAGTCGACAGCAGCAGCAAGGGAATGTCCGCCGGACGTGCGCCGTCGACCCTTGCCCTTACCGTGCCAACGATGCGGCTGCCGTCATTCGCGGCCCAGAACGGACCCGCACCGTGCGTGCCGACCCTGTCATTGTCCTGGTTGAAAAGTTCGGCTTCGGGCGCCACAAACGTCCAGGCAACACCACCTTTTTCATTGACGCGACATTCGTAAATCTGTGAGCCGATGGCGTTCCAGGCAAACAGGGCGCGCTCGCTGTCAGCGGGCCGAAGGGCCGGCGGCGCGGCGGCGGCCATGTCCGCCACGGAGATCAGCGCCGCCGGCTGAAGCGATGCGCAGGCGCCGAGCACGGTGGCGCACAGCACAGACAACACCGGCTGCGCCCAGGCCGGTCGCGAAAGCGCCGAGACGCAGATGCGCAGCAAAAATTCCGAAACAAGTGAATAGGCCATGAAATCCTCCTGAGTGTTCTAAAAATTCAGGCCCTGGCAATGCCCGAACGAAAAATCCGGGTAGTCGGGCTGAGACGGTCCACCGAATTTACAAATGACCGGGCGATCAGGTCAGGTGAAATTGGTCATGCCCGCAGTGCTGACAGTGTTCCCTGTGAAAACTGTGCGTTCGCTGTCGTCTGGCTTCAGCGTGGCCGGAACCAGAGCCGGTGTGGCCTTGTCGGGCGCGGCAGGCGACTTGACCGGATGGGCCAGGGCACAGGTCATCAGCAGACCCAAAGCCCATGCCGAAACAGCCCGTCGATGAGGAAAAAATGCAGTGGGAGCGTTTGAGTTCATGAACTTCTCCTGAAGATGAGGTACCAATAAAGAAGCCGGGCGGCCAGAAAGGCAGATCGGGTGCCGGCGTGATAACCCGCTGCCATCTACACACGCCTGAAGTTCCCGACTGGATGCACGCATGCTGCGAGGCTCGTCCAAATCAGGGGCGACAGCCATTGCGAAAGCGTGAGTCAAAACCAGGTGTCCGCCCCCAAGCCCCATGACAGCCAGCCCCCTGTTGAGATCCACTCCGTTTGCCCTTATGGCTGAAGTTCATATACTCGGCCGCATGAAGCACCGTGTGACGCCAACCACACCGCCCGGCCAGCGCGCAGATGCGCGCAGTCTGCAGGCGCTGATCGTGGCGGCGGCCAGTGGTGACCATGCCGCCTTTGCACAAATTTATGAACGCACGCATGCGCATCTGTTTGGCGTTGCCATCCGTATATTGGGTCAAGGACAGGCGGCCGAAGATGCGCTGCAAGAGGCTTATGTGAGTATCTGGAAAAGCGCCGAGGCCTACCGCAGCGAGGTCAACGGACAAGTTATTCAACCGATGACGTGGCTGATCGCCATCGTGCGCAACAAGGCGCTGGATGCGTTCCGCGCGCGGGCGCGGCGCAAGGAAAACGCGCTGCCTGAGCCGGACGACCTGGAAGGCGATGCTGTGGACAGCGCGGCACATCCGGCACCGGGCCCGATGCAGCTCCTTGATCAGGCCACGAATTCGCTGCATATCGAAGACTGCATGAAAGCGCTCGATGGCAGCCATCGGCAGTCGCTGGCGCTGGCCTACTACCAGGGCCTGTCGCATTCAGAGGTGGCCGAGCACATGGGCGCGCCACTGGGTTCGGTCAAGGCGTGGATCCGGCGCGGCCTTGAAAAGCTCAAAAACTGCCTCGCGGCCAACGGGGTGGTGGCATGAGATACACCCATCCCACCTTGCTCGACCACCTGGCATCGACCTACGTGCTGGGCACGCTGGCCGGAGGCGCTCGCCGGCGCTTCGAACGCCTTCAGCGTGACCGTGCCGATGTGCGGGCACTCGTCACGCAATGGGAAACCCGGCTGGGCCAACTCGCCATTGCGGTGCCGGCAGTCCGCCCGTCGACCCAACTGTCATCCGGAATGTGGCAGGCGATTGCCGCGCGCACCCAGCCTGCGCCGATCACGTTTCTGTCGCCTCAAAACGCGCCGGCGCCCAAACCGGGCTGGTCCGCCTGGTGGAAGCCGGCCGGCTTCGGCGTGGGCGGGGTGGCCGCGGGTGCGCTGGCAGCCAGTCTGGTCTTTGTCACTGCGCCGGCCCTCTTCACCACCAGCGACCAGGTCGCGATGCGCTCCGGTGAAAAACTCCCGCAAAGCTATGTCGGCGTGTTGTCCGATGCCCAAGGCAACGGCAAGCTGCTGGTGAGCTCGCTGCGCCACGGCAAAACCATGACCACCAAGGTGATCGGCCCCATCACCGCGCCGGCCAGCGGACGGCTGGTGCTGTGGGCCCTGCCGGCCAACGGGGCGCCGTTCGTGATCGGTGACATGCCGACCAGCGGTTCGGCCGTCACCGCATTGCCCGATACGTCCGAAAAATTGCTGTCGAAAGTCAGCAAGCTGGTGGTCACGCTGGAGACCCGTGCCGCCCCCGCGAGCCCCAGTGAGACGGTGGTGTTCAGCGGCAACTGCGCCAAGCTCTGGTGATTCGCCAATGGGGTACTTGCAGCGCCTCCAACCGCTGACAGGTTTACAAATAAATACGAATGGGCGGCCATCCCGCCCGCATCCGATTTTCCGGCTCCGTCGTTTGTCAGTCGTGCTGCATTTTTTTGCGGCGCACTTTGATCAATCGACTATTTTCCAAACAAGGAGCCCGACATGAACGCACTTTCCATCCGTAATTTCTTCGCGCTGCCCGTCCTGGGCCTGGCTTTGGCCGGCGCCGCAGGGGCGGCAGATTTCCAGAGCACGCCAGCGCAAAACGCCCGCAGTGACGACTTTTCAGTCGGCAAGAAGGCGATGGCCGCGAAGAACTGGAACCTGGCCGCCAGCAGCTTCAGCAAGGTCGTCGCCCAGGACCCGAAAAACGCCGACGCCTACAACTACCTGGACTATTCCAGCCGCTGGATGGGCAAGTACGACGAGGCCTTTGCCGCCTACGGCGAGGCGCTGGCGCTTGACCCGCAGCACAAGGGTGCGCTGAGCTATTCGGGCATCGCCTACCTGAAGACCGGCCAGCGCGCACAGGCCGAAGCGCAACTTGAAAAACTGCAAAGCCTTTGCGCCAGCTGCGGTGAAACCCGCGAGCTCGGCAAAGCGGTGGCTGATTCCAGAACCGCAGCGCAGTAACCCGAGGCACCCGAACTATCCCGGCAATTGCAGCAAAAGAAAACATCCGTTCGGACTGTTGACAGAAGCTTTCACGAAACTTACAGTGAAAGCATCTTCCTTGATGCCTGCTCCGGAGACTTGTGATGGCCAACCCTTCCAGACACCACCTCACGCACCCGCTCACGCTGCCGCAACTGAAAAAGCTCAAGGAGTGGCATATAGCGCAGCGCGGCACGCACCCGGTCGAGTACGAGGTGTGGAACGCGGTGCTCACGGTGTGGCTGATGGGCTGGATCGGCTGCCTGCCGGCGCTGGCGTTTGACGCCGCCTGGACTTTGCCGCTGTGCCTGTTGGGGGTGCTGGCGCCGCAGCTTTATGTGCATGCCCGGGCGCGGGCGCATGCGGACGGGCGGTTGCGTTGCGACTGGCTGGCGCTGGTGTCGTGACAATTTCAAAGACGCCAGTCGCCGAAACACGGCTTCAAGGCCGATATTTATGCCAAATCGGGCTCTAGCCCAGACAAAACCTGCGTGAGTAGCTATTATTTTTATAGCGACCAACCACTCGTCACCGGCTTGACCGTCGGCGAACACGCAGTAATCGCACCCGCAAAAAAGCCCGGCAAACTGATTTCGCAGTTTGCCGGGCCTGGGAGGCTGCGTGCTTCAAAGTCTCCCGGGTCAGGAGACTCCCGCGCAGGGCATCAAAGGGGTGCCGGATCTCCGGAGTTATCGACCACCAGCGTGAGCGGATTGATGTCAACCACCTCGCTGTTTTCGTCCATGGCGATCAGACCTTTCATGTAGGCGATCAAGTCGTTCGTATTCTGGTCGATGCCGCGTGCCTCGGCCGATTGACCGCCGCCGCCACCGCCGCAACCGGCAACCAGCGTCACGGTGAGCGCAGCGGCCAGAACCCACTTCCCCCGGTTCGTACTGACCGTCTCGATCGTGTTGAGTTTGTTCATGATGTTTCCTTCAAGCTGTGAGCTCAATATGCAGAACCAGCGTTCGGCGTGTTCAGGTACGGGAAGCCCGGCAGGAAGGGAACCGTTGCCTGATCAACTGCGTCGTGGATGTTGGCGGCATTGGGCAAGCCATTCGGGCCTGCAGCAGACATGGTGGCCGTCAGCGCCGTGCCATCGCACTTCGACGTGAGGGAGGGCACACCGGGCACCGAGTTGAGCTTCAATGTATCGCCCGAGCCGTTGATGGCGCACAAGCCACCGACCATCGCCACCAGCGCGATATCCACCACGTCGTCTTTCGGACGGCGACCGTTCGGGAAGCCCGCGTTGTCGGTACCGCCGGCCAGTGCATTGCCTGCCACACCCAACCGGTTCTGCGAGGCAAACGGCACGGCGGGGACAGCCGTGTTCAAACGCATCATTTCGGACGCTTTCGGGTTGGCTGGCTTGTTCACGCCAGTGATGCCCGTCAGGAACGTCGTCAGCAAATCGGTACGTGGCAGGTTTTTAGGCGCCACATCGGCACCCAGCACGGTGGACAGCAAGGCTGGCAAGGTCGGGTTGGAGACGTAGGTCAGAAACTGGCCGTCATCTTTCGGGCTGGACGCATTGAACTTGTCCTTGTCGGGCAGGCCAATCACCAGCTCGTTGACCAACGGATTGCCGAGGCGAGAGACTTGCACCCATGCGCCGCCCTGCTTCGTTGAATCGTTATTACCCGAGTTCGGCTTGCCGTTGTACAGGCGCGCCTGACGCAGGCTGGCCGTGGTCCAGCCGCCGATGACGGGGTCGCTGCCAGCCGTCAGGCAGTCCTTGTGAACTTCAATGGCCATCGTGGTGACGTTGGCTTTCTGGATCACGTTCTGACCGCCATTGCCGGCCGCATCCTTGTTCGCCGGGTTGAGCAGCACGGCCGCTGGTGCGTTGACCAGGTCAAACACCGGGCCGAGGTTGACTGCGAAGCCTTCCTGACGCTGGCCGACAAACACCTTGCCCTGATCTTTTCCGGCTGGGCAGCCGGGAATCGTCACGGTATGGATGTGTTTAGCCGCGTAAGCCGGGTAGTCGGCAATGGTTTTGGTGCCAATGTTGTCGACCGGCTTTTCGAATGTGCTGCCGCCGCCGGTCTTGAAGATGGCTGAAGACGCATTTTTGCGGCGCTCGTTGCGAACCACTTTGACCTCGTAAGTCTCGTTCACATTCAGGTTGGCGTCGTTGAGATTGCTGACGGCGCCAGCCTGAATCAGCGGAATCGGCACGCTGGACGAGCCGATGGGTAATGCAATTGATTTCAGGGTATTTTTGAATTTGAACTGGAACGTGATGTCTTCGACCGCATCGCCGTTGTTGTCGAGGTGAATCTCATACAGGGCGTTCGGGTCCATCTGGAAATAATTGGGGCCGCCGTACGGAGCCTGCAGCGGCTGGTAGTTGGCCAGCAGCGTCACGTAGTCCGAACGTCCGCCGGTGCCGTTGGCGGCCACGCCTTCGTAGCTGCGAAACATGTAGAAATCGGTGCCGTCCACTTTGGGACTGTTGGTGATGCCGGGTGCTTCACGGTGGCTGGAAGCGATGGCGCCGCCGGCTACGACTAGCAAAAGGCAGGCTTTGGCGATCTGCCCAAATTTCGTCTTCATGTTGAATCTCCTGGTTGTTCCTGTGGTTGAGAGGTACAGCATTTCATTGGCTGTACTTCGAATACGCGCCAGGCTTTACAGCAGATTCACAAAAGATGCGGAATTTTTTCGGACGGCGTTTTCTCCTACGCTTCGATCGGAATTAAGGGCGAGTCGGCAAGTCTGGCAAAAGTGCCCTGGAATCAGGAAATGGCCAGGAATATCTGCAAAAACACCCTCTAGCCTAGGTAAAACCTGCGCCAAAAGCTATCTTTTTAATAGCGGTTAATTTGCTGGCTACTGGCGTGCGGTTCGGACATTGGGCGGCAAACCCTGCGGGTAGCTGGTGCGGAACGGGTTGATGTCGAGCCCACCGCGGCGGGTGTAGCGCGCGTAAACCGACAATTTGATGGGTTTGCAGCGCGCGCGCACGTCCATGAAGATGCGCTCGACGCACTGCTCATGAAACTCATGGTGGTTGCGAAAACTCACCAGATATTGCAGCAGCCCTTCCTGGTTGATCTGCGGGCCCGAATAGCTGATCTGCACGCTGCCCCAGTCGGGCTGGCCAGTGACCAGGCAATTGCTTTTGAGCAGGTTCGACGTCAGTGTTTCGGTCACCGGCGGCTCGTCGAATTCGGCAAACAGCAGTTCCGGCGCTGGCGTGAAGTGAATGCATTCCACATCGAGCCGGTCCAGGTTCAGTCCGTCCATCTCGTGCACCGGCTCCTGGTCGAACAGCTCCGGGCCGAGAGTCTTGATGCCGATACCCACGCCGACGGCCGCGCCGATGTCGGCACGAATGCGTTCACGTACCTCGCGCGCATCAAGAAACCGGGTGTTGTTGAAGCTGTTCAGATAAAGCTTGAACGACTTGCTTTCGACGATGTTGGGCGATTCGCACGGCACCGTGATGTGCGCCAGTGCCAGTTGCGGTTTGCCGCGCAGATTGAGCCAGCTCAGCTCGAACGCCGTCCACAGGTCAGCGCCGAAAAACGGCGGCGTGCCGTCAATGCCAAGTTCTGCCCGCTTGGGCGCACGCGGCATCGCGAACAGCAAGGAAGCATCGTACTGGTCGGCGTAGGCCGAGGTTTTGCCGAGTTGGGACTGGTCAGGCGTATTCATGGGCGGGCATGTTCTGGGTTGACGGCGCGGCAGCCGCCTGGAAATGCGGAATCAGCAGCGGCAGCAGGCGATCGACCACGCCGGGCGCCAGGTCATGGCCCATGCCGTCGATCAATGACAGCGTGGCACCCGGGATGCGGCGCGCGGTGTCTTCGCCGCAGGCAAACGGCACCAGTGGGTCGGCCTTGCCATGCACCACCAGCGTTGGCACCGACAGTTTCGACAAGGCCGCTGCGCGCTGCGAGTCAGCCGCAATCGCCACCATCTGGCGCATGAAACCCTGCGGGTGGTAGCTGCGTTCGGTCGATGCAGCCACGCGGGCCCTGAGCAGGGACTCGTCCATCGGAAAACCGGGGCTGCCGATCAGTTTGAAAAGTTTGACGGCATGGTCTATTTCGGCTTGCAGACTGCTGCCCGCCGGCCGGCTGAGCAACGCACGGGTGACCTTGGCCGTTGCTTCGGGCAGGCCACGCGCGCCGCTGGAACTCATCACGCTGGCCAGACTCAGCACCCGTTCCGGTGCCGACAGCGCCAGCCGCTGCGCGATCATGCCGCCCATGCTGACACCGACCACATGCGCTCTGGCAATCTGCAGTGCGTCCAGCACGCCCCGGGCGTCGTCGGCCATGTCCTGCACCGTGTAAGGCGGCTTGATGCGCCAGCCCATGCGGTACTTCAAGCCGGCCCACAGCATGTTGGGTGTGCCCAGTTGGTCAAAGTGCTGGCTCAAACCCACGTCGCGGTTGTCGAAACGCACGACGCGAAAACCGGCATCGACCAGGCCTTGCACCATCGCGGGCGGCCAGGCAATCAGCTGCATGCCCAGGCCCATGATCAGCAGCACGACCGGCCGGGCCGCGTGTTCGGGATTTTCTGCGGCGCTATCGGCCACATCGATATGAATTCCGTTTGCTATTATTTTCATAGCTGCTTGCGCTGGTAGTTGTTGGGCTAGATGCCGATTCGATGTTCAATGTTAGCGGAATTGCCGCTGCCGGAGCCACAGTGTGGCTATCCACTTCTCGCCCGCCTTGACCGGCTCGCCGCCATGCAGGCTCAAGCTGGCCGGATGGGCTTCGGCGTAACTGAAGAAAACTGCGCTGCCGCGCAGTGGCGGCACGCTGATGGAAGCGTCAGGGAATATTGTCGCCCCGCCACGCTCGGGCTCCTGCAAGTACATGATCAGCGTGGCAACCCGCTGGCCGCCGCGGGCGAGCAATGCCGGGGTTGCCGGCTCGTGGGGATCGAAATAATCGTAATGCGGCCGGTACTGCGCGCCGGGCCGGTAGCGCAGCACCTGCATGCCCTCAAAGTTTTGCACCGGCCAGCGCAGCAGCCTGGCGACACGCATCTCCACCCGCTGCACAACGGCATTTTCAGAGCGCGTAAAAAACATGCCGTCGCTGGTTCGGTCGCGGTTAAGCGCTTCCCCGCCCGTCTGCGTGTCGACGGTGCGTGAGCGCAGCAGCCGCGGCTTCGCTGCCTCAATCAGTGCCTCGCATTCCGCCGCGCCAAGCAGATTGCTGAAGACGCACAGGTCAGGCTCATGCACGCGCTGAAGCACCTTGACCCATTTGTCGCCAGCGTCGACCATCGTTCCGGAGCCGTCCAGCTGGGGGGTAGGCATTGCGGCGGAAACGCCAGCCATCGACATCCTCAAGCGTCTTGCCGGCGCCGAAAGACAAGGCGATCTGGTTGGGATGCGGCCGCGTCAAACCCATAGCCCTCTGCCGAAAAGCCTTCCAGCTTTTTCACGGTGACGGCTTTCTTTTCAATCGCATAACGCACCATCAGGCCGCGCGCACGCTTGGCATTGAAGCTGATGATCTTGTACTGGCCGCCCTTGAACTCTTCAAACACACAGCTCACCACACGCGGCTTCAGCGCCTTGCGGTCAACCGCCTTGAAATATTCTTCGCTGGCCAGGTTGATGATGACCGGCGACGTATCGGCCGCAGCCCGCTCATTGAGGTAGCTTGCGATCTTCGAGCCCCAGAACTGGTAGAGGTTTTTACCCTGTTCGGTCGCCAGCGCCGTGCCCATTTCCAGCCGGTACGGCTGCATCCGGTCGAGCGGACGAAGCACCCCGTAAAGCCCGCTCAGAATGCACACATGGTCTTGCGCCCAGCCGAGTTGCACTTCGTTCAGCGTTTTGGCATCAAGCCCGCCATACACATCGCCATTGAACGCCAGGGCCGCCTGACGGGAATTTTTAGCGGTGAACCTGGGCGACCACGCTTGGTAGCGCGCCACATTAAGGCCCGACAGCGCATCCGACAGCTTCATCAGTGTGCTGATTTGCTGCGGTGTTTTCGTCTTGAGTACGTTGATCAGCGCAGCTGACTGGGACGGGAAGAGCGGCTTGGTGTGCGTGGCAACCGCGAGAGGTGATTCGTAGTCGAGCGATTTCGCTGGTGAGAGAAGGAAGAGCATGCGGTTGGAGGCGGGTTGAAGCGTCAGGGCAAAACAGGCACTTTACTTGAGGTTCGGTCTCGCCGTTTGCAGTGCCGGCCTGTCGTCTTCCAAGAAAGAATCACTGAACGTTCGGTGTGCGGTCACAGACGGCTTCGGCGCCCGCCCTCATGGCGGGGTACCGCAAATCGGGCAAACGCCAAACCCGTCTGTGACTTCGAGCGCTGGGATTATTCAACAAAGAAATTCCCCCTCCCCGGCCCGCGTCGAAGTCGGGTGTGTTGATCGACCGATTTGCGGTAGCCGCCATGAGGGCGAGCAGCGCAACCGACTGCGACGCTCCCCGCTTCCGCCGCCGCAGGCTGGACGAACAAAAACTACTTCAAATCGCTAGCCAGCGAAGCCAGCGTCTCGGCAGCAATCATCGTGTGCGCCGGGTAGTTGGTATGGTCGCAACCGAGCTTGACGCCCGCGCCTGCCTTGACTGCAGCGCACATGGCTGGGTTCAGCTCGAACCGCACAAAATGCACGGCCGAGGTCTTCACGTCGTTCTCGCGGTCCATGTCTTCGTCGGCAATCGCAAAGACACGGGCGTGGCCCTCGACTTCGACAAACAGCCGGTCCTCAATGCCGATCAACCGCGCCAGCTCACGCTTGCGCTCGTTGACGTCGGGATACTCGATCAGCATGGTGGCCTTCCAGTTGCTGCCCTCGGGCAGCAGCGGCAGATAGGCGTCAATTTCCTGCTGGATCGCGTCTTCTTCAAAGATTTTCTCCAGGCGCAGCATTTCTTGAATCTGGTAGCGGATGCTGGTTTCGCTTTCGAACTGCACATTGATGTGCTCGCCCAGGTGCACGCTGCGCAACTTGCGGTGCGCCATGACTTCCAGCTTTTTCTCCTTGCGGAACTTGCTGTAGGCCTCCAGCGTCATGAGGCTACCTGCGGTGATATTTCCAGTGGTTTGCATGATGTCCCTCATTTCAGTCCGTACGCGGTACGTATCAGCGTCAGCGGATGTTTTTGCGGCGGCGCGCCCAGGCTGTTGACTTCAAAGCCCTGCGCAATATGGTGGCCGCCCAGCGGGCAGTCACTGCTGATCACGTCGGGCAGGCCGCCGTCCTTGTGGTTGGCCATCGCCTTAAACAGCGGCTTGCCAATCTTCATGGCCTGCTGGTGATAAGGCACCTTCACACCGAACGTACCGGCATGGCCCGAGCAACGCTCGTGCGTGTGCACGCTGGTGCCTGGCACCATTTTGAGCATCTCTTCGGTCTTTTTACCGATGTTTTGCACCCGGCCATGGCACGGGATCTGGTAGCTGATTTTGCCGAGCGGCGTGGGGAATTCGGTCTTGAGCAAGCCATCACGCTTGCGCGCCATCAGATATTCGAACGGGTCCCACATGTGCTCTTTGACCTGCTGCACATCCGCTTCGTTCGGGTACATCAGCGGCAGTTCCTGCTTGAACATCAGGGTGCAGCTAGGTACGGCGCTCAGAATGGCGAAGCCATCTCTGGCGTACTTCACCAGCACCGGAATATTGGCTTCCTTGCTGGCGTTGACCGATTCCAGATCGCCCAGTTCCAGCTTGGGCATGCCGCAGCATTTTTCTTTGTCGACCAGCACATACGGGACTTCGTTGTGGTCGAGCACCTTGAGCAAGTCATGCCCGATGCCGGGCTCGTTGTAGTTGATGTAGCAAGTCGAATAGATGACGACCTTGCCAGGCGTCTTGGCACCGTCCCTGATGGCGTGCGGCGGTGACTCCAGTGCGCCGGAGCGGAATTTTTTCGTGGCCAGCTCGGGCAGCCAGGCATTTTTGTCAACGCCCAGGACTTTTTCCATCACGGCGCGCGCCGGCCTGGTCTTGTTCACGGCGTTGGCCACCTGCACCACGATCGGAATGCCGGCGAACTTGCCATGCACATCGGTGGAAGCCAAAAATCTCTCGCCGGCCCCGACCTCGCCTTTCTTGAACTTGATCGCCTTGGCGCGCAGCATGGTGTGCGGGAAGTCAAGGTTGAACTCGTGCGGCGGCACGTAGGGGCACTTGGTCATGTAGCAGAGGTCGCACATGTAGCACTGATCGACGACCTTCCAGTAGTCTTGTCTGTCAACGCCATCGACTTCGCCGGTCTTGCTTTCATCCACCAGGTCAAACAGCGTTGGAAAGGAGCCGCACAAACTCACGCAGCGCCGGCAGCCATGGCAAATGTCGAAGATTCGCTCCATCTCATGGAACGTTGCCTCTTCGTTGTAATAGTCCGGACCCTTCCAGTCGATGGAGTGGCGCGTGGGCGCGCTCAGATTGCCTTCAGTAGCCATTGGTATGCCTTTGCGGTCTCATTGTGTGGAAATCAGGTTCGTGAAAAAAATCAACCCCGAATTTTTTTCACGAACCCATCGCGCTTCGGGCGCGATGGGGTACGGTCAGGCAGGGTCAGTCGACCAGCTCAGCCAGTGCTTTTGTGTAGCGGTTGGCGTGTGAACGCTCGGCTTTGGCCAGCGTTTCGAACCAGTCGGCTACTTCGTCATGACCTTCGTCACGCGCGGTCTTGGCCATGCCGGGGTACATGTCGGTGTACTCGTGGGTCTCGCCCGCGACTGCGGAAGCCAGGTTGTCACGGGTGGCGCCGAAAGGCATGCCGGTGGCCGGGTCGCCGCACTGCTCCAGCCACTCGAGGTGACCGTGCGCGTGGCCGGTTTCGCCTTCTGCGGTCGAGCGGAACAGCGCTGCAACGTCTGGCTGGCCTTCAACGTCGGCCTTGTTTGCGAAATACAGATAGCGGCGGTTGGCCTGTGATTCACCGGCAAATGCGGCTTTCAGGTTTTCTTCCGTGCGGGAGCCTTTGAGAGCAGCCATGGAAATCTCCTTGTGGGTTAAGTAAAAAATCGTCGTTGGTCCTTGCCGTTCTTGAACGACCGGCGTTGGAGCCCAGCGTGACCTTACCGCGGTTTGGAGTCATCCGTCTAATTGCCGGTATCAATCAGTTCAGTTGATGAAAGCTATCGACAAGAGCGCTTTTATTACTATTTTTGATGGCGACAGAAGGTGCGCAGAAGGACGATTGAGACTCGAAGAGGTTTGCGCGGCGCGCCCATACCGGCACGCCTAAAGTTACGCTAAAGTAAACGAATTACGGATAGTTAAATTCAACATTCAGTTTCGGCTCTGCAAACCGCGGACGGTATGGGGGCCCAGTCGTCGAAAGGCATCTTCCATGCAACCCGCTCTTACCCACCCCGACCGCGCGCGCATCTCCGATGCGGGCACCTCACCCGGTTCAGCCAAGCTGGGCAAGTTACCGGCGGCCGCACCCAGTCACCAGTTGCACCACTACGCCTACCGCGCCAAAGATGCCGAGGAAACCCGGCATTTCTACGAAGACATTCTGGGTTTGCCGCTGTATCACATCATCCAGAGCGACTACGTGCCCAGCACGGGCGAATACTGCCCCTACACGCACTTTTTCTTCCGCCTGCAAGACGGCTCCTGCATTGCCTTTTTTGACCTGGGCGACGACGAGGCAGCCCTGCCCTCACCCAACACGCCGCTGTGGGTCAACCACATTTCGTTCCGCGTGGACACAGTGGCCGACCTGGAAGCGATGAAAGCGCGCCTGCAGGCTGAAGGCGTCGAAGTGCTGGGCGTGACGGACCACCACATTTTCAAGAGCATCTACTTTTTTGACCCCAATGGCGTGCGACTGGAACTCACCGCACAGCTGGCCGACGAGGTGCAGATGCAGCGCGAAAGCACCACCACCCATGCGCGCCTGGCCGAGTGGACGGCGCGCAAGGAACAGTGGCGAAAGGAGCGTGCGGCAGGCAAGACCATCACTGCCCTGAAGCCGCAACAAAACGACCGGCCCGAGGTGACAGGCAGTGCGAGCTGACCACCTGGCCATCGCCAGACCGCTATAAAATCAGGAGCTACTGGCGCATGATTTACCTGGGCTAGAGGCCTAAATGACTCTCAATAGCACGCAAATCACCGTTGAAACGTTGTCCCGCGCCGCCTACACCAACGGCTACGAGTTTTCAGGCGGAACCGGCTACGCGCTGCCAGAATACCCGTTCGTCGAACCCGCCGAAATCCGCAGCAGGGAAGTCAAACGCCACCCCATCGTCATCGTCGGCGGCGGCATCACCGGCTTGACGCTGGCCTGTGCGCTGGCGCAATACGGCGTGAGCGCCCTGCTCCTTGATGAAGACAACACCGTGGGCGTCAAAGGCGCGTCGTCGCGCGGGATTTGCTATGCGCAAAAGACGCTGGAGATATTCAAGCGCCTCGGCATCTACGAACGTATCGCGAAGAAAGGCGTGCAGTGGAGCGTGGGCCGCACCTTCGCCGGCGCTGATGAGGTTTATTCGTTCGACCTGCGCCAGCAGGCGACGCATTCGCTGAGCGCCGAGCCGCCTTTCATCAACATCCAGCAGTTCTACATTGAAGGTTATCTGGTCGAGCAATTGATGCGCGGCAATGCAGCCAACCGCCCCATCGACCTGCGCTGGAACCACCGCATCACCGCATTTGCGCAGAACACCGATTTCGCCACGCTGACCGTCGAAACACCCGCCGGCACTTATTCGCTCGAAGCAGATTACGTGATTGACTGCAGCGGCTCGCACAGCCCGTTTCGCCGCTGGTGCGAAGCGTCCATCACCGCCAAAAAAGGCGACGACCGCTGGTGCATTGCCGACGTGCGCTTCAAAAATCCGCCGCCGGTAGAGCGCCATACCTGGATCGAGGCGCCGTTCAACGACGGCCGCGCCGTGTGGCAGCACCTGATGGCCGACGGCGTGTGGCGCATCGACTACCAGATGCTGCCCGACGCCAAGCCTGAGGAAGTCAGCCGAGAAGACGTGGTGCGGGCGCGGCTCGACGCCCAGTTTGGCCGCACCCTGAGTGCCGAAGAATGCGAAATCGTCTGGGTCGGCCCTTATGCCTACCGAAGCGAATGCCTGGATCATTTGAAACACGGTCGCGTTTTTTTCGTCGGCGATGCGGCGCATGTCGTGAGCCCGTTCGGCGCGCGCGGCGGCAACTCGGGCGTGCAGGACGCCGACAACCTGGCCTGGAAGCTGGCTGCCGTGGTGCAGGGGCGCGCTGCACCGGCATTGCTGGGCAGTTACCACGCCGAGCGGCACGAGGCGGCCGAGCACAACGTACTGGTGACCAACCGCACCGCCCGCTTCCTGCGGCCGGCAGACGGCGCCGAGCGGCTGTTCAGAACAGCCGCGCTGGGCCTGGCGCGCAAGCACGCTTTCGCCCGCCAACTCGTCAACACCGGCCGCATGTCGACACCCAACACCTACACGCGCTCTGGCGTCTGCGAGGCGACCGGCGGCCGGGCGACTCAGAACGTTGCCTTTGGGTGGCCCGACGGCAGTCGGGGCGAGCTGATCGAGTTGATGAAATGGTCGGGTGCGCGCTTGCTGCTGCTGGTCTTTGGCGACTTGACCGGGCCGGCAGCTCAGCGCCTCCAAAAGCTGTCAAAAGACGCTGACTTGCGCTGCGTGCAGGTGATTGCACCTGGCGGCCACGCGGCGGCAAGAGAGCATGTCATCGACACGCAGGGGCACCTGCAAGCCACCTGCCACGTGTTCGGCCACGCGTGGGCCTTGCTGCGGCCCGATGGCTACCTGGTGGCGACCGGCGAAAGCGTGGACGCTTCACTGGGGCACGCGCTCACCACGGCGCTGGGCACGCCATCCTCAACAAACGGCACCGTCCCATGAAAACCAGTCTGAACTTTCAGGATGCCGATGCGTTTTACGAGCAACTGCTGGACGCGCATCGGGGGCTGAGCCGGGAAGCGTCCGAACTGCTTAATGCGCGCCTGATTCTGCTCATGGCCAATCAACTGGGCAATACCGCGCTGCTGATCGACTGCATTGAGGCGGCCAGGGCCGCTGAAAGCAGCCCCACCGCAAGCAGCAACAAGCCAGTCGAATAAAATTGGGTTTCATCTAACCCATACGGCATCTCCCGGATGCCGTTTTTTATTGCGCCATGACCCCAGCTGCCCCCTCGCTCGCCCCTACCGCTCCTGATGCCGCCAGCGCGCCTGCGGCCACCCCAGGGCTGGACAGCCTGGCCAAGTCGTTCGAACCGACGGCGATTGAAGCCCAATGGGTGCCCTTGTGGGAAAAAAGCGGCATGTACCAGCCGACGCTGGATGCAGCCAAACCGTCGTTCAGCATCCAGTTGCCACCGCCCAACGTGACGGGCACCCTGCACATGGGCCACGGTTTCAATCACACGATCATGGACGCGCTGACGCGCTACCACCGGATGCGCGGTTTCAATGCGCTGTGGCTGCCGGGAACCGACCACGCAGGTATTGCGACGCAGATCGTCGTGGAGCGCCAGCTGCAGGAGGAAGGCAAAAGCCGGCACGACATCGGCCGCAAGAACTTCGTCGCGCGGGCCTGGGAATGGAAAGAGCACAGCGGCAACACGATCACCGGACAGATGCGCCGCCTGGGCGACACGGTGGACTGGTCGCGCGAGTATTTCACGATGGACGCCACGCAGTCGGCGGTGGTCAATGAAACCTTCGTGCGGCTGTATGAGGAAGGTCTGATCTACCGCGGCAAGCGCCTGGTGAGCTGGGACCCGGTGCTGCGCTCGGCCGTGTCCGATCTGGAAGTCGAGAGCCAGGAAGAAGACGGCTTCATGTGGCACATCCGCTACCCGCTGGCTGACGCAGATGGAAAGCCGTCTGCCGACGGGGGCTCGCTGGTGGTCGCCACCACGCGGCCCGAGACGATGCTCGGCGACACCGCTGTGATGGTGCACCCCGACGACGAGCGCTACACGGCCTTCGTCGGCAAACAGGTCAGCTTGCCGCTCTGCGATCGCACGATTCCCGTGATCGCGGACGCGTATGTTGACCGCGCTTTTGGCACCGGCGTGGTCAAGGTGACGCCGGCCCACGACGCCAACGACTACGCTGTGGGCCAGCGCCACAAGCTGCCGATCATCGGCGTGCTGGCGCTTGACGCGACGATCAACGACAACGCACCGCCAGCCTACCGCGGCCTTGACCGCTTCATGGCGCGCAAAAAGGTGGTGGCCGACCTGGAAGCGCTGGGCCTGCTGGTCGAAACGAAAAAGCACAAGCTGACCGTGCCGCGCTGCGCACGCACGGGCCAGATCGTCGAGCCGATGCTGACCGACCAGTGGTTCATGGCCATGACCAAACCGGGTGCCGATGGCGAATCGATTGCCGGCCGCGCGATGCGTGCAGTCGACAACGGCGACGTGCGCTTCGTGCCCGCGCAGTGGGTCAATACCTGGAACCAGTGGATGAACAACATCCAGGACTGGTGCATCTCGCGTCAGCTCTGGTGGGGCCATCAGATTCCAGCCTGGTATGGCGAAGGCGGCGAGATTTTCGTGGCGCGCCATGAAGACGAAGCCCGCGCGAAAGCCGAGGCGGTCGGCTACACCGGCGCACTGCGGCGCGACGAGGACGTGCTGGACACCTGGTATTCAGCCGCGCAGTTCCCGTTCTCCACCCTCGGGTGGCCGGGCAAGACTGTAGAGCAGGATCTTTTCCTGCCCTCAACGGTGCTCGTCACCGGCTTCGACATCATCTTTTTCTGGGTCGCGCGGATGATCATGATGACACTGCACTTCACGGGCAAGGTGCCGTTCAAAGACGTGTACATCCATGGCCTGGTACGGGACTCGCATGGCCAGAAGATGAGCAAGAGCGAGGGAAATGTGCTTGACCCGGTCGATTTGATTGAGGGCGTGGACCTTGAAACGCTGATTCGCAAATCGACCATCGGCCTGCGCCGGCCCGAGACCGCGCCGAAAGTCGCGGCACGCATCACCAAAGAGTTCCCGCAAGGTATGCCCGCCTACGGCGCAGATGCACTGCGTTTCACGATGGCCAGCTACGCCAGCCTGGGCCGTGACATCAACTTCGACACCAAGCGCTGCGAGGGTTACCGCAACTTCTGCAACAAACTCTGGAACGCCTCGCGTTTCGTGCTGATGAACTGCGAGGGCCAGGACTGCGGACTGGCCGAGCACACCAAGGAGCAGTGCAAGCCGGGCGGCGAGTTTCACAACTACATGAGTTTTTCACAAGCTGACCGCTGGATTTCATCGACCCTGCAGCGCGTGGAAGCTGACGTGGCCAAAGGCTTTACCGACTACCGTCTCGACAACGTGGCCGGCAGCATTTACCAGTTCGTCTGGGACGAGTTTTGCGACTGGTATCTGGAGGTTGCCAAGGTACAGATTCAGCAGGGCAACGACTCGCAAAAGCGCGCGACGCGGCGCACGCTGATCCGCACGCTGGAAGGTATTTTGCGACTGGCCCATCCGGTGGTTCCGTTTATCACCGAAGAGCTTTGGCAAAAAGTGGCGCCGGTTGCCGGAATTAAAAAGTCCGAATACATCGGCCAGGCGGCCTACCCGCAAAGCCAGCCTGAAAAGATTGATGAGAAGGCGGAGGCGCACGTTGCGCAGCTCAAGCAACTCGTCGATGCCTGCCGCGCACTTCGCGGTGAACTGAAGGTGTCCCCGGCCACACGGATGCCGCTCTATGCCTGGAGTGCGTCTGAATTCAGCTGGGGTGATGGCTTGAATGCAGCCTTGCTCAAGGCGCTGGGCAAACTCAGCGAGGTCAAGGTTTTTGACGATGAAGAAGCCTGGAAGCGCACGACTTCGGGGATGCCCGTGTCCATCGTCGGGGGAACGAGTTTCAGCCTGTATGTGGAAGTTGACGTGGACGCTGAACGGGTCCGCCTTGGCAAAGAGGCGACGCGTCTGGAAGGCGAACTGGTCAAGGTCAAGGCCAAACTCGCCAACGAAGCATTCGTCAGCAAGGTGCCGCCGGCAGTCCTGGCCCAGGAGCAAAAACGCCTGAACGACTTCACCACGACTCTGGAAAAAATCAGGGACCAGCTGACGCGCCTGAAGTAGACCCGGCGCGCCGGGGTCACGCAATAGAGATTGCTCCTCGGCGCCCGGAAACTACGCCTGAGGCCAATCAGACGGCAGCACTGCGGCGCGTGCATGCAGCGGCACAGGCGCACTCGGCAGCGGATCAGGGCCTGTGTGCTGCGTTGTCAATGCCTCGGCGATGCGGTGCGAAACGTACCAGCAGGAGCGCAGGCTGGCTTCCCGGGTTTGCCAGCCCAGACCCGGCGTCAGAATCAGGTTTTTCAGACCATGCAGCGGAGAGCCCACCGCAGGCAGCACGGACTCGTCGCCGTCCAGGATGCAGGCTTCGATGCGGCCGTCAGTCAGCGCAGCGGCCAGCGCGTCTTCATCAAACAGTCTCCTGCGGCTGATGCCAACCCACAGCTGATGGCGTTTGCAGGCGGTGAGCAGCTTGTCGTTGACAAAACCCTTGAAGCGCGCCACATCCAGCATCTGTACCGACACCGCATCAGACTTGCTCATCAGCTCGGGCAACGCGACGGGCTGGATGCGCAGCCGCTCCCAGATCGGGGAGGTGTAGTGAACCGCCGGGTCATAGCCGATGAGGCGCACACCCAGAGAAGACAGCATACCGGCCAGCGTGTGCGCGACGGGTGACAGACCGAGAATGCCGACCGTACTGCCGTGCAGCTCACGCGCTGGCGGCACGGCAAGGGGCCGGCTACCAGCCACGACAGACGCCAGACCGCGGCGGTAGAGAAGCAGCAGGCTGCCCAGCAGATACTCGGCATTGGAACGCACATGGGAACTGCCCGCGTAGATCACCTTGATACCCCGGTCCCTGCAGAAATCAAGGTCGGTATTGTCCATGCCGCCAATCAAGCGCCCGATGGCTTTGAGTTTTGGCAGGAAATCGAGCAACTCGCGCGTGACTTTGGTGTGACGCGGAAAGACGATCGCCCGGGTTTTGTAGGCCTCTTTCCGCAAAGCCACCAGATCCAGTGCAAGTTCGGGGCGGCACGCAACACTGTGGCGTATTTCAAGCCATGACACGGCCTCAGGTGCCAACTGGTCAAGAAGCAAAATATCCAATCTACCGTCTCCTCATTCAAAAATCTTTGTATCCGGTTATGTCCGGTTACGTCCTGTTGTATCCGCAATTTTACGGCGCGCGGGACGCACAGAATGTCGGGCGATCGTCCGACTTTCAGCCCGCCACCCCTCGCCAGATAATCCAGACTTTGGCCTCGTCAACGGACATACTCGAACCCATGCAAAAACTCAAAATAAACAAGGCGGTTTTCCCGGTAGCAGGTCTGGGCACCCGCTTCCTTCCTGCCACCAAAGCCCAACCCAAAGAAATGCTGCCGGTGGTGGACAAGCCCCTCATTCAATACGCCGTTGAAGAAGCCTACGCAGCAGGCATCCGTCACATGATTTTTGTCACAGGACGCAATAAGCGAGCCATCGAAGATCATTTCGACACCTCGTACGAACTTGAAAACGAGCTGGAGATGTCAAACAAGCACGCCCTGCTGGCCGTCATGCGCTCGGTGACGCCAGACGACATGAATTTTTCCTACGTTCGTCAGCCTCGTTCGCTCGGTCTGGGCCACGCCGTGCTGTGTGCCGAGCACCTGGTCGGTGACGAGGCCTTTGCTGTGCTGCTGGCTGACGATCTGATGGTAGGTCCGCCGGGCGGCGACTCCGTCCTGGCGCAGATGGTGAAGCAATTTGACGAACTTCAGCAATCGATGCTGGCCGTGCAGGAAGTCCCTGCCGAACACACGCGACGTTACGGCATCGTGGCAGGGGATGTGGTCAGCCCGGGGCTGATGAAAGTGAAGGCCATGGTCGAAAAGCCGGCGCCGGAAGTTGCCCCATCACGCATGGGGGTGGCCGGTCGGTATATCCTGACGCCCGCGATTTTTGGTCACATCCGAAACCAGGCGTCTGGTGTCGGCGGCGAGATTCAACTCACGGACGGCATTTCAAGCCTGCTGCGCGATGAATCTGTCTACGCTTTTCAGTACCAGGGCAAACGCTACGACTGTGGCAGCAAGGAAGGCTTTCTCGAGGCCAGTGTCGAGCTGGCGCTGCTGCATTCCGAGGTCGGCGCGCATTTCAGAAACTACCTTGAAAATCTCCAGATCGGCTGGTCTGGCAAGGAACGGCGGGTCGCCAACCTGAAGTAGCACGCGATGAAAATTCAGCGCCGCTTCAAGACGTGAATGAAGTCATCCCCGGCGGTTTCCTGATCGACAAGTTCGTTGCCGGTCTGTTTTGAAAAAGCCTGGAAGTCCCGCGTGGAGCCGGGGTCGGTGGAGACCACGCGCAGCAACTGACCACTCAGCATCTCGGCCAGCGCTTTTTTGGCTTTGAGAATAGGCAGCGGGCAATTCAGCCCGCGCGTGTCGATTTCTTTGTCTATTTGCATGGGAATCCTTGGATTTTCGTTATTTTAGGCACTATCGCGCAGCGTCCGTCTCAGGTGTTTACCGTCGGGGCCCTACAGCTCAATCGAGTCGCTTTTCCCAGGCGACGAATTCGGGCTCATGCCCGCGCGTGCGCAGCCAGTCTGCCAGCGCGTGCCCGGTGCCCGCCGGCCAGCATTTGAGTTGGTCCAGCTCGTACAGGCGGTAGTCAACCAGCTCTGGCGAGAGTGAAACTTCCCCGCTGCAAACCGCATGGTAGGCAATGATGACCTGGTTCATGCGCTGGAAGTCGTACACACCAATCAGCTTCAGGGACTGGGTATCGAGCGAAGTCTCTTCCTTGATCTCGCGCTCGATTCCACCCTCTGGCGTTTCACCAGCTTCCATGAAGCCCGTGATCAGCGCAAACATCTTTCCAGGCCACGCCGCATTGCGCGCCAGCAGGACCTTGCCTTCGTACTCGATCACTGCCGCCAGAACCGGGGTTGGATTGTTCCAGTGGGTGTAGTCACAGGCCGGGCAGCGCAGGCGGGTTTTCTCGCCGCCGTCTTCCATCTGCGCAACCGGCGCCAGCGCGGTCGCGCAATTCGGACAAAAGCGGAATTGATTCGTCATGGTGTGGAGATGCTTTTTAATTGCTATTATTTTTATAGCTTCTAGCGCATGTTTTATTTGGGCTAGAGCCCTATTTGACTATAAATCAAGCCGGAAACACCCCTGTGGAGAGGTAGCGGTCACCCCGGTCACAGACGATGAAAACAATCACCGCGTCCCTGACCGTTTTTGAGACTTCCTGCGCCACCCAGCAGGCACCTGCCGCCGAGATACCGGCAAAAATCCCCTCTTCCCGCGCCATGCGGCGGCACATGTCTTCGGCGTCGAGCTGGCTGACCAGCACCAATTCGTCGACATGTCTGGGATCGTAAATCTTCGGCAAATAAGCTTCGGGCCACTTGCGGATACCCGGAATGCGCGAGCCCTCGCTAGGCTGCGCGCCGATGATGCGGATCGCCGGATTTTTCTCTTTCAGGTAGCGCGAAACACCGGTGATGGTGCCAGTCGTGCCCATCGCACTGACAAAATGTGTCACAGCGCCTGACGTATCTGTCCATATTTCGGGGCCAGTAGTCTCGTAATGAATGCGCGGATTGTCCTGGTTGGCGAACTGATCCAGCACCCGCCCCTGGCCCTCTTTTTCCATCCGCTCGGCAAGATCTCTGGCGTTTTCCATCCCGCCGCTCTTGGGCGTCAGGATGAGTTCAGCGCCGAAAGCCTTCATGGTCTGCGCGCGCTCAATGCTCAGGTCTTCCGGCATGATCAGCACCATGCGGTAGCCCTTGATCGCCGCCGCCATGGCCAGCGCAATGCCCGTATTGCCCGAGGTAGCTTCGATCAGGGTATCGCCCGGCTTGATCTCCCCACGCTCTTCAGCGCGCTTGATCATCGCCAGCGCTGGCCGGTCTTTCACCGAACCCGCAGGGTTATTGCCTTCAAATTTGCCCAGGATGACATTGCCGCGCGCCGCATTTTCCTGGGCACCGATACGTTGCAAACGGGCCAGCGGCGTTTTGCCAATGGCGTCTTCAATGGTTGGATAGTTCATGCGGCTACTGTGCCATAATTTATGGCTTCGCTTCTTGCAGCCCGGGTGGTGAAATTGGTAGACGCAGGGGACTCAAAATCCCCCGCCGAAAGGCGTGCCGGTTCGATTCCGGCCCCGGGCACCATTTGATAGCGTCATACCGTCCCATAAAGTCTCTGAAACCCGCATGCCCATTGGCATAGCGGGTTTTTTTTTGTCCCAAGCAGTCTCAATAGGTACCATGAGATACCGTTAAAAAAACGGTACTTTTAACGGTATCTCGCAGTACCGTAAAACTGAGATACCGTTAAGGACGGTCATGGCACTGACAGACACTTTTGTGAGGCACGCGAAGCACAGTGGCAAGCCTGCTGGCGACAAGCACGCCGACGGCGGCGCCATGTACCTGCTTGTCAAGGCCGGCGGCAAGTACTGGCGCATGGACTACGCCTACGCCGACAAACGCAAAACTCTGGCCCTGGGCGTTTATCCCGAAGTGTCACTGGCCAAGGCCCGTTCGCGGCGTGACCAAGCCCGCGAATTGCTCGCCGACGGTTTCGACCCCAGCACCGTCAAGCGAGGCGACAAGCAAGCCAAAGCCGACGCAGCGGCTAACACCTTTGAGGCGGTGGCGCGGGACTGGCTGGCCAAAACGGCGGCCGACCGCCAGTCAAGCACCCAAGACAAAGTCACGGCGTGGCTCAAGCATGACGTATTTCCCTTCATCGGCAAGCTGCCCATATCAGCCATCGGGCCGCGTGACGTGCTGGCCGCGCTGCGCAAGATGGAAGCCCGGGGGCGCTGGACAGCGTGCAACGGGTCAAGCAGGTTTGCGGGCAGGTGTTTCGTTACGCCGTGGCCACGGGCAGCGCCGACCGGGACGTGACGCAGGACTTGAAGGGCGCCTTGGCCAAACCGACGGCAGGCCACTTTGCCGCGATCACCGAACCCAAGCGTGCGGGCGACCTGATGCGCTCGATCTTCGACTACAGCGGCCACCCCTGCACCGTGGCGGCGCTCAAACTGTCGCCGCTGGTGTTCGTGCGCCCGGGCGAATTGCGCACGATGGAATGGGCTGAGGTCGACCTTGACGCCGCCGAGTGGCGTATACCCGCCCGCAAAATGAAGATGAAGACCGACCATCTGGTGCCGCTGGCCAGGCAAGCGGTGGCGCTGCTGCGAAACGTGAAGCCGATGACCGGGCACGGGAAATATGTGTTCCCCAGCCTGCGCACCGGCGAACGGCCGATGAGCGAAAACACCATCAATGCCGCCTTGCGCGGCATGGGCTACAGCGCTGAGGTTCACAGCGCCCACGGCTTCCGGGCGATGGCCAGAACCATCATGGACGAGGTGCTGGGCGAACGGGTGGACCTGATCGAGCATCAATTAGCCCATGCCGTGAAGGACGTGAACGGCCGGGCCTACAACCGCACCGCGCACCTGCCCGCCCGGCGCGTGATGATGCAGACGTGGGCGGACTACCTGGACAAACTGCGTAAGGGTACGAACGGGCGATCTCCGGTTGCATGACTGGGCACCACGAAAGGGTCTTTGAGACCGAAGTTTGTCACGAGGTGATAGCTGACAGCTATCGAGTCCATACCAGCCAAGACGGGCTGGTTACTCCAAGCCTTCAGCGCGAGAGACACATCTTGGGAGCTCGATTCTGGCGCCAAGGCCTGTGCGACGACCGATGAATAGCAGCTGTTGAAGTCGCTGTGGCGCTAAGTTGCGCCAAGCGCTGGGGTCAATTCAAAGATGCCACGGAGCCCGGATAAACGCCTGAAAAACATCAAACTTAAGCCATTTTGTTCCCCGGTCTCGCGCTTTCAAAAAGCAGCTCGGTTTTGGAACCAATCAACAACAACGTACCGCTCTAGGATGGCAAGCGGCGTAACGCCGTCAGCCGGCCCACGGCGGCGAGCACTTCGCGCGCGCCGTAGGCAGCGGCGCAAGGGTAAGCCTCCAAGACCGGGCACAGGATGGGAACCCAACGTGATGCAGGCCTTAAGGAGGCCATACAACTCCACAAGCTCGGCGACGCGGCTGGCCGGTTTGTGCCCCTTGCTGCCGTTCGATTTTTAATCGCCATCGTCGGCTTCGCAGCGAAAGCTGCCGATCGCCAATGGCCGCTTTATGGAAGCCCAATTCCAAAGTTTTGCCGACCCGTTAGGAATTCTCTGTATAAGTCAGCCTGAATCGCCCCGTATTTTGAGGAGGCTCAAAACTCTGAGAGGATTGAGCCATGAAGAAGTCAAACAAGTTTTCACCTGAAGTCCGCGAGCGTGCGGTGAGGATGGTGCAGGAGAACCGAGGGGAGTACCCGTCGCTGTGGGCAGCCATTGAGTCGCTTGCTCCGAAGATCGGCTGCGTTCCGCAGACGCTCAACGATGGGTCAAGCGTGATGAGATCGATACGGGCGCGAAGGCTGGCATCACGACGAACGACATGCAGCGCCTGAAGGACCTGGAGCGCGAGAACAAGGAACTGCGGCGGGCCAACGAGATCCTGAAACTGGCCAGCGCGTTTTTCGCCCAGGCGGAGCTCGACCGCCGACTCAAGTCCTGATGGACTTCATTGATGAACACCGAAATGCCCACGGGGTCGAGCCGATCTGCAAGGTACTGCAGATCGCCCCATCGTGATACTGGCGGCATGCGTCTGTGCGGCGTGAGCCGCACAGACGCTGCGCCAGAGCCATGCGCGACGAAGCGTTGATGCCGCAGATCGAGCGCGTTTGGAACGCCAACATGCAGGTCTATGGAGCCGACAAGGTTTGGCGACAGTTCGCACGCGAAGGCACGCCGGTGGCACGTTGCACCGTCGAGCGCTTGATGCGGCGACAGGGCCCGCGCGGCGTGAGGCGTGGCAAGGTGGTGCGTACGACGATCAGCGACAGCCGTGCGCCGTGCCCGCTCGACCGCGTCCATCGGCAGTTCCGTGCCGAGCGTCCCAATCAACTGTGGGTCTCGGACTTCACCTACGTCTTAACTTGGCAGGGCTGGCTGTACGTGGCCTTTGTAATTGACGTGTTTGCCAGGCGCATCGTGGGCTGGCGCGTGAGCAGTTCAATGCGGACGGACTTCGTGCTCGACGCTTTGGAGCAAGCCCTATACGACCGTCAACCAGACAGGGACCAGAGCCTGATTCATCATTCAGATCGCGGATCACAATACGTGTCCATTCGGTACAGCGAACGCCTGGCCGAGGCTGGCATTGAGCCTTCAGTGGGCAGCAAAGGCGACAGCTATGACGACGCCCTGGCCGAGACCATCAACGGGCTCTACAAGGCCGAATTGATCCATCGTAGAGCACCCTGGAAGACCAAGGAATCCGTGGAACTGGCAACCCTTGAGTGGGTGTCCTGGTTTAACCATCACAGGTTACTCGAACCCATCGGATACATACCGCCGGCAGAAGCTGAGGCAAACTACTACCGGCAACTCGCCAGTCAGGCCACCACGGTGGAGGTCTGATTTAAACCAACGGGCCTCCATGAAACCCGGGGCGATTCAATTTCGTTTAGATGAATCGAACTTCCGGAATGGATAAGGGTTGTCCACGGGCCATGAGCATTCGCACGCGAGCGTCAGCTTCTGAAGAGGATGCCGCGAGTTCAGCGCATGACGTCACAGCCGTCAGACCCTCCTGGTACCACGAGCTACCTGACGGCCCAAGAAACCTTGGACCAGCATGGCGGCGGCAATCGCCCCGAACATGCTTGCGAACGCCACCCAGGCGTAAGGGCGCAGCAGCGGAATGCCAATCAAGATGAGTCCATCGTTCGACCCTGGAATCAGCAGGCTGCCCCAGCCCATCACGACGCCGCCAGCGAGGCATCGAAGCACTTGCACTGCCGACACGCGCACGGATTGCCAGCGACCCGCGGTCAGGCCGCCGATCAAGGCACCGACATACAACGCAGTCAACAGCAGGATCGGCAACAGCAGGCTGACCGAGCCGCCGCCCATGGCCTGCGCCAGATCGGCCAGCACGTCGGTGTAGGCCCAGCGGCCGGCCAGCAGGAGCGTGATGACGAAGCTCACGCCAATGACGATGGTGGCGGTATGTGGCGCCCAGATCTTCTGGCGCAACCAGTCGGCGCGATCGGGTCCGCGCAACGCAAGCAGGCCGGGCCGCACACGCCAGAGTACGAAGACCACGAAGGTCACTGCGAACAGGGTCGTCACCTGGAACAGCGGTGAGGCGTCCGAGAGCGCGCTGGCCACCGGCCGTGAGAAGAGTGGCATCGCGCTGAGGCAGCCGACGTAGAAGCCGACCGGTGTGGCCGCATACGCCCACTCGCCAGACCCGAGACGCGCCACGGCACCAAAGACGCAAGCCTTGTTGACCCAGGCACCCAGACCCAGCAAGGCGCCGCCGGCGACGGTCCAGGCGCTGAGCGCGTAACCGGCCGGCATGCTGCCCGCCAAGTTTGCCAGCTGCGCAAGCGCCAGGCCACCGGCGACCCACAGCGAGGCTTCGAGCATCGCCACCAAGCGGTGCGCGCGACGCTTGGTCAGCACTTCGTCGACGGCTGCCACCGTACACGTGGCGCCGCGCTGAACGGCAAAACCCATCACGCCCACGCACAGGATGGCCACCAGCCATGCCGCGGTCATGCGGGTGCCCCCGCACCGGCGCCGTGAAACTTGCAGACCTCATGGATGACATGATTGCCGTTGATCTCGCCCGTTTGGCGGCGCAAAAACCCGCTGGCGAGATCGAACACCCAACCATGGATCGTCGGCCGGCGCCCGGCCTTCCACGCGTCCTGAATGACGTGGGTCTTGCCCAGGTTGTTGACCTGCTCGATCACGTTCAGCTCCACCAGGCGGCGAAATCGGGCTGCTTCTTCGAGCGGGCCGAGTTGCGGCCAGAAGTAGTCCTGCGTGTCCTTCACGGTGCGCAGCCAGTTGTCGATCAGGCCGTGGTCGGCATTGCCCATGGCCGCCTTCACGCCGCCGCAGCCGTAGTGGCCGCAGACGATGACGTGCTGTACCTGCAGCACCTCCACCGCGTACTGCAGGACCGACAGCAGGTTCATGTCGGTTTGCACCACCAGGTTGGCGATGTTGCGGTGGACGAACATGTCCCCAGGCTGGGTGCCGGTGATGCGGTCGGGCGGCACGCGACTGTCGGAGCAGCCGATCCACAGGAACTCGGGATGCTGGCCCTCGGAGAGCCGTTTAAAGTAGCCGGGGTCCAATGCCAGTTGCGCGGCCACGAAAGCCTGGTTGTTGCGCAGCAGTTGTTCGATTCGTCCGCTCATGGCTTCACTCCACAGAGGTCGGTACGTGCTGCGGGCTTGGTACTGGGTGCGCAGCGGCGCGTGCATGTAGATGGGCAACCGCGCCAGGCGCGAGTTGGACGGTGCTTCGCATGTTCAAGGCTCCTGGGGCGGCAGCGGGACCAGTTGCCCCAGCAAGGTCGGGATCAGCTCACTGACGGTCGGGTGGATGTGCATGGCCCGCTGAACCACGCGGTACGAGGCCCCGGCGGCCATGACGTCCAGCAGCGAATGCACGATCTCGTCGCCCTCGATGCAAAGCAGCGAGGCACCCAGGATGCGTTCGGTCTGCGCGTCGACAAGCACTTTCATGAAGCCCTGCGTCTCGCCACGCTCCTTGGCGCGGCCGACGCGACTCATGGGCATCACGCCGACCAGCGCCGGCCGGCCGCTGGCCCGCACCTGGGCCTCGCTCATGCCGACGCGCCCGAGTGGCGGATCGATGAACAGCGCGTACGCGGGGATGCGGTCGTTGACGCTGCGCTGGCCACCGTCGAGCAGGTTCGCCGCGACGATCTCGAAGTCGTTGTAGGACGTGTGCGTGAAGGCCCCGCGGCCGTTGGCATCGCCCAGCGCCCAGACGCCAGGCACGTTGCTGCGCAGCTGATCGTCCACGGTAATGAAGCCGCGGCTGTCGGTGGCGATGCCAGCGGCCGGCAGCCCCAGGTCGTCGGTATTCGGCTGCCGGCCCACAGCCGCCAGCAGATGGCTGGCCGTGACCTCGTGTGCAACGCCGCCGGCCTCACACGCCACCTGAATCTGGTCGCCGCGGCGCAGGGCGCGGGCATTGCGCACGCCGAGCACGAAGCGCACGCCTTCACGCTCCAGGATGCGCTGCACCTCGGCCGAGATCTCGGCGTCCTCGCGGGCGATCAGGCGGTCGGCGACTTCGAGCACCGTGACTTCGGCGCCGAAGCGCCGGAACATTTGCGCGAACTCCAGCCCGATGTAGCTGCCGCCGACCACGATCAGGTGTTCCGGAAGCACATCCAGGCTCATGATGCTGGTGTTGGTCAGCACGGGAACGGCGTGGATGCCCGGCCAGTCCGGCAGCACGGCCCGCCCACCGACATTGATGAAGATCGTCGGCGCCGACAAAGCCCGGCCGCCGACCTCAATGCCATCGGGGCCGGTGAAGCGGGCATGCCCCCACACCAGGTCGAGCCCGGCGGTGCCCTGCAGCCACTGCGTCAGGCTGCTGACGGACTGCTGCACGATGCGGTCCTTGCGCGCCATCACCGCCTTCATGTCCACGCTGACGGCCCCGCCCAGCGTCACGCCGTATTCGGCCGCTCGCCTGGCTACATGGGCGGTGCGCGCGCTGGCGACGAGCGTCTTGGTCGGAATGCAGCCGTCGTTGACGCAGGTGCCGCCGTAGTGCTCGCGCTCGACCAACGCGACCTTCAAGCCCGACTGAGCCAGGCGCACGGCCAGGAAAGGCCCGGCCTGGCCGCTGCCGATGACGATGGCGTCGTGCGTGTGCATCGCGTCTCCTGTGCCCTTGGGATGGGTGGCTGCCGACCTGCCGCAGCCACTACTTGGTCATGACCGTCGAGGTGATGGACTGCACTACGCCCGTGGCCGTGTCGAACTGCATTTTACGGTCGGTGATGCCGTGGCGCTTCGCGATCCAGGCGAAATCGGTCCAGCTCGCCCACACCGTCCCCGACTCGTCCTGAGTGACCAGCAGGCGCACCGGCCAGTCCAGCCCCGCGTTGGGGTTGGCGGTCAGGAACTGCGCCCCCAGCGGCGGATTGCCAAACTCCAGCAGGGTCGACGGCCGCAACTTGATGCCGGCTTTCGCCGCGAGCTGCGCCTGGTCGACGGCCTGGAAGAACAGGATGCCCTTGGCGTCGATGTCGGCGCGGATGCGCTTGACGGTCTCCTCGACCGAGTAGTTGCTGCGAACGCG
This sequence comes from Polaromonas sp., assembly GCA_031396485.1. Classification (GTDB taxonomy): domain Bacteria; phylum Pseudomonadota; class Gammaproteobacteria; order Burkholderiales; family Burkholderiaceae_C; genus Polaromonas. Next base: position 42,162 of record JANNKV010000270.1, read on the forward strand.
GATGATGCCGTCCGTCCCCACGGTTTGCGAGTGGGCAGCGCCGAGGCAGGCAAAGGCCAGCATGGCGCCGGCGCAGAAGTTTCGGGTGGTGTGGTTCATGTCAATTTCCGGGTCTTTGATCGATGGGTTCGTGTGGGTGGGGCGCAGGCAAACGGCTCAGCGGTGTTCGACCACGCCCTCGATAGGATCGGTGGGTTCGCGCCAGGGCGAGCGTTCGACCATGCTCATGGTGTCGGCATAACCGGCCTCGCGGCGAGCCTTGACGCCGGCAGGCGAAAAGTCAATGTCTTTGGTGTGGTCCTCGCCTTCCAGTCGCGGCGCCAGCAGATGGGCCACATGCATCGTGGTGCCGCAGCCCCACGACGACAGCTCCTTGACCGCAGGGTCGGCCTGCTTGCCGGCAGGGATCTGCTGCGTCAATTGGCGGATCACATGGCGCAGGCGGTGGATCTGCTTTTGCCGCGCGATGTGGCTGTCGGCGCGGCTGGCGAACTGGATGTCTTTCGTGCGGCCCATGACCTGCCAGATCGACTCCGGCTCCGGCGCGGTCTGGTGCCAGACGTTGACGGCGAAGATCAGCGCGTCGCGCCGCGGACGGTCGTCAAGCACGGCCTCGATCGGCGTGTTGGAGTAAATGCCGCCGTCCCAGTAGGGCTCGCCGTCGATGCGCACGGCCGGGAATGCCGGCGGCAGTGCGCCCGAGGCCATCACATGCTCGACACCCAGCGTCTCGTGGCGGCTGTCGAAATAGCGCATCGCACCGCTGCAGGCGTTGACCGCACCAACCGTCAGCCGTGTGGGCCCACCCTGAAGGCTCGTGAAGTCAACCAGTTCGCCCAGTGTCTGGCGCAGCGGCCCGGTGCTGTAGTAGGCGGCAGATTCCACGCCCACATTGGCCCGCGTGCCGCGCAAGGCTGCGGTGCTGGGCTCGAAGAAGGCCGGGATGCCGCGCATCACGGTGGTCATGTTGGCCACCCAGTTGCCCATGCCGAGCCAGTCCAGCGGGCCGGCCACCGTGGCCGGCCGCTCCACGTGCTCCCAGAAGGCGTTCAGGCGCTCCATGCGCTGCTCAAGCGGGTTGCCGGCGATCAGCGCGGCGTTGATGGCGCCGATCGACGTGCCGATGACCCAGTCGGGTTCGATGCCTGCATCGTGCAGCGCCTCGTAGACGCCCACCTGGTAGGCCCCCAGGGCACCGCCGCCCTGAAGCACCAGCACCACCTCGCCGGGCAGGCCGGCCTGTGGGGCCGCGCGGCGGCGTCGGCTAGTGGCTAGGGTGGTCGGGTTCATGTTCATCGTGAGTCTCCAGGAATGCATTTTTCGCTGCATAGGGTGCAGGGTGTGCCCCGCGCTGGTAGTAGTCAGTCGGCGGCGGGGGCTCAGGCTTACATCATCTTTTCCATCGTGGCCGGCTTCTTGTCGTTGACGATGTCGCCGATGGTCAGGTTGACCGGCACCGAGCCGGTGTTCTTCCACCAGTGTTTGGTGCCCATGAACTCACGCGCGGTTTCGCCGGCCTTGTGCAGGATGGGCACGGCGCACTTGCTGCTGTACTCGTAG
>JANNKV010000200.1:0-12314 GCA_031396485.1 Polaromonas sp.
CTGGCAGTGGCACCAGGACTACGGCACCTGGCTGAACGACGATCTGATGCCCACCGAACGCGCAATGAACGTGGCGATTTTTCTGGACGATGTGACCGAACACAACGGTCCGTTGATGTTCATTCCCGGTAGTCACAAAAAAGGCGTGGTCGATGCCAAGCACGACCTCACCACCACCAGTTACCCACTGTGGACAGTGGACAATAATTTGATCCGCCAGCTGGTGCAGCGCGCCGGTGGCAAACAAGGCGGCATCGTCAGCCCCAAAGGCCCGGCCGGCTCGATGATCTTGTTTCACTCGTGTCTGGTGCATGCGTCGGGCAGCAACCTGTCGCCGTTCAACCGCGTCAGCGTGTATTTGAGCCTGTGCGCCGTCAGCAACCACATCCGCCGGCACAAGCGGCCCGAATACATCGCCCACCGCGACTTCACACCGATCGACTGTTTGCCGGATGACTGTCTGCTGAAGGACTATCCAGTGGATTTGCCATGGAAAGACGGCGTGCCGGCCACGGCGCTGCAAACATCGATGGAAGAAATCGTACCGGAACGCCAGGCAGCCTGAACGCACACCATGAACCTCTACTCCAAACTCCAGCAGCGCGCCGCCAACAACCAGCCCATCCGGATCGGCCTGATCGGTGCCGGCAAATTCGGCTCCATGTACCTGGCGCAGATTCCCAAAACCCCCGGTGTGCATCTGGTCGCCATCGCCGATCTGTCACCCGACGCAGCACGTACCAATCTTGCCCGTGTAGGATGGAATCCGGCTCTAGCCCAGGCAGAATCTGCGCAAGCAGCTATTAAAACAGGAGCAACCTGGATCACTGATGACTGGCAGGCAGTCGTCACGCATCCGCAGATCGACATCATCGTGGAATGCACCGGCAACCCGGTGGCTGCTGTCGAGCATTGCCTGAAGGCTTTTGCGCATGGCAAGCATGTGGTCAACGTCACGGTTGAAGCCGACGCCTTCTGCGGCCCGCTGCTGGCGCGCAAGGCAGCTGAGGCAGGCGTCGTTTATTCGCTGGCTTTCGGCGACCAGCCCGCCCTGATCTGCGACCTGGTCGACTGGGCGCGCACCTGCGGTTTTCCGGTGGTGGCTGCCGGCCGCGGCCACAAATGGTTGCCGCACTTTTCCGAATCAACGCCGGACACGGTGTGGGGCAACTACGGCCTCACGCCAGAACAAGCCGCGCGTGGCGGATTGAACCCGAAGATGTTCAACAGCTTTCTCGATGGCTCCAAACCCTCCATCGAATGCACGGCGGTGGCTAACGCGACCGGTTTGACGGTGCCCAGCAATGGCCTGCTCTATCCGCCGGCCAGTGTGGAAGACATTCCATTCGTCACACGCCCCATCAACGAAGGTGGTGTGCTGGAACGCAAGGGCATGGTCGAGGTCATCTCGTCGCTGGAAGCCGATGGCCGCAAGATTCCGTATGACATTCGCATGGGCGTGTGGGTGACGGTTGAGGCCGAGACCGACTACATCAAGAACTGTTTTGAAGAGTACAACGCCCACACCGACCCGAGCGGGCGCTATTTCACGCTGTACAAGCGCTGGCATTTGATCGGGCTGGAAGTCGGCGTGTCGGTGGCCAGCGTGGCGCTCCGGGGCGAACCAACCGGCGTAGCTACCTGCTGGAATGCTGACGTAGTCGCCACCGCAAAGCGAGATTTGAAGCCAGGCGAACTGCTGGACGGCGAAGGCGGGTACACGGTGTGGGGCAAGCTGCTGCCGGCTGACGCCTCGATGAAGCTGGGTGGTCTGCCGCTCGGCCTGGCGCACAACGTGAAGGTGGTGCGCGCCGTGAAGAAGGGCCAGAGCCTGAGCTGGGCTGATGTGGCGATGGACACCTCGACCGATGCGTACAAGGTACGCCATGAGATGGAAGCCATGTTCTCGCCCGGTCTGAAGATGGCTGCCTGAACGACTATTTTTGACGATTTATAGAAGGAGACATTGATGAGTGATGTGAAGTGGACGGGCGGCGTGGAACACTGGACGACAAGGAAAGTCAAGGAAGGCGATATCAAGCTTTTCCTCTGGGAGAAGAAAGCCTCGACCAAAGTCCCTCATGCGGGAACGATCTTTTTTGTTCATGGCTCATCGATGGCGTCGCAGCCCACATTCGATCTGCACGTACCCGGTCGCCCGCATTCGTCGGCCATGGACTGGTTCGCCGACCATGGCTTCGATACCTGGACCATGGACAACGAGGGTTATGGCCGATCAAGCAAACACCGCGACATCAACTTTGACATCAGCAATGGTGCTGACGATCTTGCGGCGGGCAGCGAGTACATCATCAAGCACACCGGTGCTAAATCCTTGCTGATGTACGGCATCTCGTCGGGTGCGCTGAAAGCCGCGTTGTTCACCGAGCGCCACCCGGAGCGCGTTGCCAAACTGGCACTTGATGCATTTGTGTGGACCGGCGAAGGCAGCCACACGCTTGAGCAGCGCAAGAAAAAACTGCCGGAGTTTCTGGCCAAAAACCGGCGGCCGATTGACCGCGCTTTTGTCCAGAGTATTTTCCAGCGCGACCATCCCGATACCGCCGACGCAAACACAATCAACGCGTTTGCCGATGCGATTTTGACGCTGGACGACTCCATGCCCACGGGCACCTACGTCGACATGTGTTCGAAACTGCCTCTGCTCGATCCAAGAAATATCACCGTGCCCTCGATTATTTTGCGCGGCGAATACGACGGCATCGCCGGCATGAATGACCTGATCGATTTTTTCAAGCTGCTGCCCAACATGAACAAGCAGTTCAGCGTGATGCGGGGTATATCCCATGCCAGCTTCCAGCAGAAAAACTACATGATGGTGTACCAGATTCTGCACAGCTTTTTCACCATGCCGGAGCCGGCTTACAAAGGGTAATCGTCATGATGACCATGAAAATATTGGCCAGATCATTTATCGCCGGCTCATTACTGGCTGTTTCGGCGTCCGCGGCTTGGGCGCAGGCCTACCCGAACAAGCCCGTCAAACTGATCGTGCCTTTTGCACCAGGAGGCTTCACCGACGTGGTGGCGCGCATTCTGGGGCAAAAGCTTTCAGCCACGATGGGCCAGCAGTTCATCGTGGAAAACAAGCCGGGCGCGGGCTCCATCATCGGCACCGACTTTGTGGCCAAGGCTGCGCCCGACGGCTACACACTGGTAATGGTTTCCACCACGCACGTCATCAGCCCGTGGATCTACAAGACCATGCCTTACGACCCGATCAAGAGCTTTACGGTGGTGTCCAAGCTGGTTGATTCACCGTATGTCTTGCTGGTCAACCCGAAAGTGCCCGCCAAAGACGTAAAGGAGTTCATTGCGCTGGCGAAAGCCTCTCCCGACAGCATTCACTATGCATCGTCAGGCAACGGCAGCGCGCAGCATTTGATGGGCGGGCTGTTTGTGTCGATGACCGGCGCCAAACTCAAGCACGTCCCCTACAAAGGCAGTGGCGGCGCTGCGACGGATCTGGTCGCAGGCGTGGTTGAAAGCAGCTTCGCCGGCGTCCCCAATGCGCTGGCACAGGTGCCGCAAGGCCGTCTGAAAGCACTGGCGGTGACGACCAGCAAACGGATTCCCCAATTGCCGGACGTGCCGACGATGCAGGAAGCCGGCGTTGCCGGTTATGACGCGTCGGTCTGGCTAGCCCTTCTGGCCCCGGCTGGAACGCCGCGGGACATCGTGGTGAAACTGAATGCCGAAATCGGCAAGCTGATGGCGTCTGCGGACACCAAAAAGGCGCTATTTGACGCCGGTGTTGAAGTGGCACCATCAACGCCCGAAGCGATGTCGGACTACATGGTCACCGAGATGGACCGCTGGGGCAAAGTGGTCAGGGATGCCGGCATCAAACTCGAATAGATTTGATTGATTTTGGCTGAACCAGTAATTCCGTTTCTACATCATTCGTGAACGCGAAGGTGCAGCGCCGACAGTACAAACGTACGGCAAGCGAAGCCGACAAAGTGCACGGATGATTTAGAAACGCAATAAAAAGGCCGCTGCAAACCTTTCGGTTTGCAGCGGCCTTTTACCTTGCACGCAGATCAGCGAAGATCAGTCACGTGCTGGCTTGGAAAATTTGCCAGCCTTCTTGGCAGCATCACGCGGAACAAACACTTTGCCTGCGGGCCGTGCAAAACCCGGCTTGCGATTGGCAAAATCAGGGCGCGGTGCGAAACCTTCGCCTCGGGGCGCAAAGTTGCGGTCTTCACGCGGCGCAAAGCTGTTGTTGTTATTGCCGAAGCTGCGGTCATCACTGCGACGCGGACCCTGATCATTGAACCCGCTGCGGTCAGCGTAGTTGTTGCCTTGTGGCGCAGGAGGACGACCCTGGAAAGAGCCGCCACGGTCATCACGGTTGCCGCTGAAGCCGCCGCCACCAAGACCACCACTCGCCGGCTTGCGGCCCGCGTAACCACCACCCCCGCCGCCGAAGCTGCGGCCGCCACCACGGTCATCACGTCCGCCACCGAAGTTGCCGCGTGGACGATCGGAGGTGGGTGCGAAACGCTGTTGTGGTTCCAGACCGGCAATCACGCTGGGCTTGATGTTTTGCTGCGAATAATGCTCGATGTCCTGAATCTTGCGACGGTCGCGGAACTCGGCAATCGTGATTGCTTGCCCTTCGCGGCCGGCACGTCCGGTACGGCCAATGCGGTGCACATAGTCTTCGGCTTTCATCGGCAGGCCGTAGTTGATGACGTGGGTGATGGTCGGAACGTCCAGACCACGGGCAGCGACGTCGGTAGCGACCAAAATCTGCACACGACCGTCACGGAAAGCCATCAGGCGGCGATTGCGCAGGCCCTGGCCCAAAGCGCCATGCAGCGCCACGGCACTGAAGCCATCCTGAACCAGATCATTGGCCAGGCCGTCACATTCGACCTGCGTACAGGCGAACACGAGGGCTTGATTGATCGTGGTGTCGCGCAGCAGGTGGTCGAGCAACTTGCGCTTGTGTGTCTGGTTGTCGGCCCACAGCAAAGACTGCGTGATGGACGCATGTTTTTCGTGCGGCGAATCGATCTCGACACGCTGCGGCTGGCGCATCACGCGCGTGGCCAGTTGCATGATGCGCGGCGCGAACGTGGCGCTGAACATCATGGTCTGCTTGCGCTCGATGGTGAGCTGGTTGACTTCGGTCAGGTCGTCGGCAAAGCCGAGATCCAGCATACGGTCGGCTTCATCGACGACGAGGAACTGCACCTGGTCCAGCTTGATCTGCATGCTGCGCTGCAAATCAAGCAGACGGCCGGGCGTAGCCACGACGAGGTCGGCGTTTTGCAGCTTGGCAATTTGCAATTGGTAAGGAATGCCGCCCACCACGTTGGCGATGCGCAGGCCGCGGCAATGGCGGACCAGATCGATCGCGTCGGCGCAGACCTGCTGAGCCAGTTCGCGGGTCGGGCACAAAATCAAGGCGCCGGGGGTGGCGGCCTTGAAGTTGCGCATGTTGGTCGGGTCTCTGCGCTTCGGCTTTTTCAGAGGCGCTTCACCGCGTGCGACAGCCTCAAGACTCAGGCGTTCGAATTCAGCACGCTCATGGCGCTCGGACTCTTCCTGCTGTTTGAGCAGGGTGTGCAGCACGGGCAGCAGGAAGGCCGCGGTTTTCCCGCTACCGGTCTGGCTGGAAACCAGCAGGTCGGTAAATTTGGAGGCCTTCGGGTCAGCCTTGGCTTCGCTATCCAGCGCCTGCATGGCTTTGGGAATGGTGGCCATCTGCACAGCGGTGGGCTGCGTGAAACCCATGTCCGCGACGGCTTGCAGCAATTCCTTGGCCAAGCCCAGTTTCACGAAGCCGTTCGGCTCGGAGGCTACCGCGTCGAGCGATGAGTCGTTGCCAACAATGGCCTCTGAAAAATCAGGCACGCCCAGGTTTTCGCTGGCATTGTCAGTGTAAGTGTTTGCTTCGGCCATAGAACCGCCGCGAGCCTCAAAAGAGTCAGTCATGTTTTTCTCACTAATCACCTGCGCGCCACGCCACTCCGAAAGGTTCGGCGATTCGGCACAGGAAACTTCACCCTCTGCGATGCAGAAGGCTTCGTTCATGGTTAATAAAACATCAACCATCAAACGAATATTCGGTTCAGGCTGAATTGCCCTGAAGCGGCGACTCTAAAAAGTAGAGTCCAAAAGTGTGAGGTAGATGTACAAATGCTGCGCACCCTGTGCAGCAGCAAGCCTTCGATTATGCCATGGTTTGCGGGTTTCTACCAGCACGTGCCTTTTGCAAGGTCAAGGCAAGCGCTGCCGTCAAGCCGTATGCCGCTGGCAACGTTTCAGTGTCGCTATTATTTTTATAGCGAATTGCGCAGGTATTACCTGGGCTACAGGCATAAAGTACCTTAAATTTCGCCAGTACCAGCTGCATTACTTCAAAAAATGCTGCCGGTAGTGCTCGAGTTCGTCGATGGATTCATGCACATCGGCCAGCGCGGTGTGGCTCTGGCGTTTCTTGAAAGCGGCATACACATCAGGCCGCCAACGTTTGGCCAACTCCTTGAAAGTACTGACATCGACGTTGCGGTAGTGCAGAAACGCTTCCAGCTTGGGCATGTACTTCACCAGAAAGCGCCTGTCCTGGCTGATGGTGTTGCCGCACAAGGGGGATGTACCTTTGGGCACGTACTTCGCCAGGAACGCGAGAATCTGGGCTTCCGCGTCATGTTCGCTCACGGTACTGGCCTTTACCTTGTCGATCAGTCCGCTGCGGCCATGCGTGCCCTTGTTCCAGTTGTCCATCTGGTCGAGAAGCTCGTCGCTCTGGTGAATGGCCAGCACCGGGCCTTCAATGCGCGGCGTGAGTTGCGGGCCGGTCACGATCACCGCAATCTCGATCAGTCGCTCCTTGTCGGGGTCCAGCCCGGTCATTTCGCAGTCAAGCCAGACGAGGTTCTGGTCGGATTTTTTGAGAAGGGGTTCAGCATCAGGCATCTTGCGATTCTCGCTGATCGCCTAAACTGGCAGCCATGAACGACTATTCATTTGTGCTGACACTGGTTTTCGCCGCAACGCTGGTGCTGGGCTTGCTTGTGAAGTTTTATCTAGCCTCACGCCAGATCCGCCATGTGATGCAGCACCGCGATCAGGTGCCGGCCGCTTTTGCCAACACCATCACGCTCGAATCGCATCAAAAAGCGGCTGACTACACGGTAGCCAAGACCCGTTTTGGTTTGCTGGAAATGGCTTTCGCCAGTGCGGTGTTGCTCGGCTGGACCCTGCTCGGTGGCCTTGATGCGTTGAATCAGGCGATCAGCGGCTGGGGCCTGAATGCGTACGGCGCCTTGGTGCCGCAACTGGCCCTGCTGGGAGCCTTCGCAGTCATCAGCGGGCTACTTGACTTGCCGTTCACGCTCTACAGCACGTTCCGGATTGAAGAGCGTTTTGGCTTCAACAAAATGACGCTCAAGCTCTGGCTGGTCGATCTAGTCAAGGCGACGTTGGTCGGCGCGGCTGTAGGCCTGCCGGTGGTGGCGCTGATTCTCTGGCTGATGGGTAGTGCGGGCAGCCTGTGGTGGTTGTGGGCATGGGCGGCCTGGATGGGCTTCAACCTGCTGGCGCTGGTGCTGTACCCAACCGTCATCGCGCCTCTGTTCAACAAATTCAAGCCACTGGAAGACGAGACCCTTAAGGCCCGCGTGACTGCGCTGATGCAGCGCTGCGGCTTTGCCGCCAAAGGCCTGTTCGTGATGGACGGCAGCAAGCGTTCAGCCCATGCCAATGCCTACTTCACCGGCTTCGGCGCCGCCAAGCGCGTGGTGTTTTATGACACGCTTCTCACGCAATTGAACCCGAATGAAGTCGACGCCGTGCTGGCCCACGAGCTGGGTCACTTCAAGCACAAGCACATCATCAAGCGCATCGTGCTCATGTTTGCGATGAGCCTGGCGGGCTTCGCGTTGCTGGGATGGCTCTCGTCGCAACTATGGTTCTATACCGGGCTCGGCGTCAGGCCGAACCTGGCCGGTGGTAACGACGCGCTGGCCCTGATTCTGTTTTTGATGGTGGTGCCGCTGTTCAGCTTTTTTATCACCCCGTTGTCGGCCCGCTTTTCGCGCAAGCACGAGTTCGAAGCCGATGCGTACGCCTTATCAAAGACCGATGGCAGAGACCTGCAAAGCGCCCTGCTCAAGCTCTACAAAGACAACGCCAGCACGCTGACGCCGGACGCGATGTTCGTGAAATTTTATTACTCTCATCCGCCGGCATCCGAGCGACTTGAGCGCATGAACATCATCATGAAAAGTGCGCTGCGATGAAAAACGCCATCCACGCCACACGTCGCGCGCTAAGCGCCACGGAAATCGTTACGCAACTGACCAAGCTCAACGGCGAACAGGTGACAGGCTGGCGACTGATTGAGGACGCGCTCGAGAAAACCTTCACCTTCCAGAATTACCACGAGACCATCGGCTTCGTGAATGCTGTGGCCTTCATCGCCAACGCCGAAGACCATCACCCCGACCTGACGGTGAGCTACAGCCAATGCACCGTGCGTTTCAACACGCACGACGTGAAGGGCATCTCAAGCAGCGACTTTTTCTGCGCGTCGAAGGTTGACGCTTTGCTCGCTTGAGCAAACCGTCGCGCCCGGCCGGGCCGCAGATTGCCGGAACCGAGGCCGGCCTGGTCGTTGCGGGATTTGGCCGGCACGTCCTGGTTGAAACCGAATCCGGCGCGCGCGTGATCTGCCACCCGCGCGGCAAGAAAAGCCAGTCGGTCGTCGGTGACCGCGTGCGCTGGCTGCCTTCGCAGGACGAAGGCACGATTGAGAAAGTCGAGCCGCGCGGCAACCTGTTTTATCGCCAGGACGAGATGCGAACCAAGTCGTTCGCAGCCAATCTGGACCAGGTGCTGATCCTGATGGCGGCCGAGCCTGAATTCTCTGAAAACCAGTTGACCCGCGCCTTGATTGCTGCAGAAGCCGAACGCATCAAGCCCATCATTGCGCTGAACAAAAGCGATCTGGCCGAGCCCTTCGGACGCGCCTGGACCAAGCTGGCACCGTACCGCGCCATGGGCTACCAGATGCTGCCGCTGGCGATAAAACCGAAGACGGATCTCGGCACCAACGATGCGCAAACTGCGGCGCTGATGGCGGTTTTGCACGGCAAAAAAACGCTGGTCCTGGGGCCGTCAGGCGCCGGCAAAAGCAGCCTGACCAATCTTTTGGTGCCGCAGGCCAAAGTGCTGACGGCCGAAATATCACAGGCGCTGGGCTCGGGCAAACACACCACCACCAGCACCACGCTTTACTGGATCGGTGACGACAAATCCACCGCTTTGATCGACTCACCCGGTTTTCAGGAATTTGGCCTGAACCACATCGAGCCGATGCAACTCGCCGGCTACATGCCCGACGTGAAGGCCCACGCGCAAGACTGCAAGTTCTACAACTGCACGCACCTGCATGAACCGGGCTGCGGTGTGATTTCAGTAGTCAAATCAGCCCCTAGCCCAAGTGGAATAAGCGCAAGCCGCTATCGTTTATATAGCGAACTGTTTGCCGAGTTGTCTCAGACCCGCTACTAACCAAGCAGGCGCGCCAGAGTCAGCAGCGCCAGCAAGACCATCCACAGCACCACCGACCGCCACACCAGCCCGACGATGCTGCGCAGATGCGCCACTTCCGGTTGTCGGCCGGGCGTGGCTTCAAACGGTTCCGGCTCGGTGATCCCTTCGGCGTCGCCGGCCTCGCCAGTGACGCCGGTGTCGAGCCCGGCCGCCCCGGTGGGCACGTCGCCGGCGGGGCCAGCCGAACGCCGTGCCTTGAGCACCGCGCCGCCCAATTGCACATTCACCGCACCCGACGTGGCCGCAAGAATAACCCCGTCGTTGCGGTTGCCCGAAATGGCAGAAGCATCGGCGGCAAAGCGGTGGGTGTACTGCCGCCAGGCATCAATCGCCTCTTCGAAACTGCCCACGACGGCGAAGCCCAGCGACGTGACACGGGCAGGCACGTAGTCAATCACGCCCCAGGCGCGGGCCGCGGCGCGCTGCAATGCAGGACTGGCGCCCTCCCCCGGCGTCTTGCTTTTGTAAACCCAGTAGCGCGACACGAACTCGGCCATGCGGTAAAAAACCGCGCCCGCCGGGCCGAGGCCCAGCGCCGCCAGTACTGAAAACCAGCCCAGCACGCCGAAAACATGGCGGTGAGCGGCCAACACCGAATACTCGATCACATGACGCACGATTTCACTGCGCGGCAGTTCGCTGGCGTCGACCTGCCGCCACTGCGCCAGCAGTTCGCGTGCGGTGATCTCGTCACCGTCATCCAGCGCGTCGCGGATGTCGGTGAAGTGGTGACTGAACTGCCTGAAACCAAGGGTGACGTACAAGATCATCACACTCCACAAGAAAGCCAGCAGCGGGTTGACGCTCCAGAGCAGCCAGTGAATCGCAAAGGTAACCAGCGACGGCACCATCACCGCAGCAGACCAGGCCAGCCAGCCGTGCTGGGTTTTGCCAGCATCAAGACTGCGCCGGGACCAGCGCGCCCAGCCACGGAAGCTCGCGTGTATCCAGTTGCCGCGCGCCAGCGGACGAACCTGCTCGATGATGAGTGCAAACAAAACAGCAAAGAAGCTCATGAACAAATCATAGCCCCCAGGCTCCCCAGTTTGTTCCGATCAATTTGGGCCTGCCGACGGAGGAAAGTCATATGGGTTCGACTTCGTGGCAAGCCTATGACGTGTTGCTCAGGCGCTCAGGAAACGATACAGGTTGCGCAGCATGCCGGCAGTGGCACCCCATATGTAGCGCTCCACCGAAGGGCTTCCATCGAACCCTTGGCCCCGTTCGAGATAAGGCATCGACAGCCATTGCCGGGTCACGCCGTCAAACTCCAGCTCGTGCCGGCGGTGATGGGCCGGGTTCATCAGGTAGCCGAGCGGTACCTCGAACACGTCGGCAACTTCACCGGGGTTGGGCCGCAACTCGAAGCCCGGTTTCACAAGCGCCACCACGGGCATGATGATGTATGCGGTTCCAGTGACATAAATCGGCAGCGTGCCCAGCACCTCGACATGATCCCGCGGCAACCCGATCTCTTCATGTGCTTCGCGCAGGGCGGTATCCACTGCATCGCTGTCGCTGTCATCGGTGCGACCGCCCGGAAAAGCAATCTGGCCCGAGTGCGTTGACAGGTTGGCCGTGCGCAAGGTCAGGAGCAAGGTGAGTTCATCGCGCATCACCAGCGGCACCAGCACGGCCGCAGCGGCTGGTTCGCGGTCTTCAAATTTTTTCTCGACGCTGTGCTCCGGCGTCCAGACCGGCGGCCTGGCGAAACGCTCCCGCAGCGCGGGCGGGGTGAGGTGTCTGGCCGCCACGCCTTCAAGGTGGTCGTCGATCCCCAGTACCGGAATGCTGCGCGGGTCAAATTTAGGCAGAGGCCGGGTGAAGTTCATGCGCGATGCGTCAATTCAGTGAAGCCGGAAAGGCATAAAAAAAGCCGCTTCGATCAAAAGCGGCTTTCTTGAAGGCAGGCAGTGCCAGGGACAGCAGTTACGCTGCTTTGGCGCCCAGCTTTTCCTTGATACGTGCCGACTTGCCGCTGCGGCTGCGCAGGTAGTACAGCTTGGCGCGGCGAACGTCACCACGGCGCTTGATTTCGATCTTGGCAATCAGCGGGCTGTAAACCTGGAAGGTACGCTCGACGCCTTCGCCGTTGGAAATCTTGCGAACGATGAAGCTCGAATTGAGGCCGCGATTGCGCTTGGCAATCACAACACCTTCAAAAGCCTGCATACGTTTGCGGGTGCCCTCAACGACGTTGACGCTCACAATGACGGTGTCGCCAGGTGCGTACGCGGGGATGGTCTTGTTGAGCCGGGCAATTTCTTCCTGCTCAAGGGTCTGGATCAGATTCATGATGTTCTCAATAACTCTTTGTTCACTTTTCGTTCATTCGCGCGCTACGCTAAAGACCGCGAATCCCATGTTTCGTTAATGAAATGTCAACGAATTCGAAGGGTCGCGGTGGCCGCCAGAGGATCGAAAAGCCTTTGATTATAGCGTGGCTAGGCATCCCGCTCGGAATTGTCGAGCAAATCGGACAGGAAGGCCTCATCGCCGGCGCTCAAATGGCCGGCTGCGCGCGCGGCCTGCACCAAATCGGGCCGCAGGCGCTGCGTCAACGCCAGCCGCTGGTCGCGTCGCCAGCGTTCAATGTGCGCGTGGTTTCCAGACAACAGTGTCTCGGGAACCGTTTCGCCGCGCCATGCTTCGGGTCGCGTGTAATGAGGGCAGTCGAGCAAGCCGTTCAGCGCAGGGTTGAAGCTGTCGAACTGGTGGCT
>JANNKV010000389.1:0-6309 GCA_031396485.1 Polaromonas sp.
ACCGTCCTCGACATACAGGGGCATTTGTGCAAGTTCCCACAAAAAATTCAGCAGGACGCTGATGACAAACAAGCTTGTCGCGGTGGGAAGAATAGAGGCTGTTTTTTCCATGACGTGATCTTGTCGCGATGCCCTACATACCAACAGGCCAATATCTCACAAGGAGTATTCGCCTCCCCGATGAGCATCCTTTCAAACATCCAAAAAAGCTGACCGATATATTGTTTCGCGCGCTACACATCGACGATATTCTCATCGACACAACATCGGGAGACTTCATGCTTCACCAGAAATACGCAGCCTGTATCGAAGCCTGCAACAGCTGCGCAGTGGCCTGTAACGATTGTGCGGCCTCTTGTCTGCAGGAGCCAGACGTCAAGATGATGGCCAGATGCATCGCCATGGACATCGACTGCGCGCAATTGTGCGCGGTGGCTGCAGCAATGATGGCGCGAGGCAGTGACCATGCCGGCGCCATTTGCGCCATTTGCGCAGAGGTCTGTCAGGCTTGTGGTGACGAGTGCGCCAAACACGACATGGAGCACTGCCGGCAATGTGCCAGGGCCTGTCATGCATGCGCCGACGCCTGTCGCAGCATGGCTGTCATCGCTTGATCACCAATAGATTGACGGCCTGAGCAGCGATCCAGCAATCATTTAACTCCGGTAAATTTACACATGACTTCAAAATTCAGAATCACCCCATCAGCGGCTGCCGCGACAGTGTTGAGTGTCGCACTTTTCCAGCCAATGGCGTGGAGCCAGACCCCCGCACAGCCCGCCAGCGGCGCAGGCATGAACAGCAAAAGCATGGACATGAAAGGCATGGACATGAAGTCCATGATGAAAAACAACGACGAGAAGATCGCATCCATGAAGATGACGGGTAACGCCGACGTGGATTTCGCCATGATGATGCGTGTTCACCACCAGGGCGCCATCGATATGGCCCAAGCCGAACTGCGTGATGGGAAAGACGCGCAAATGCGCAAGCTGGCCACCAACATCATCGCCGCGCAAAAGAAAGAGATTGCGCAGCTCGACAAATTCCTCGCCAAAAACGGTCAGCCAGCGCCGGCGATGAGCAAATAGCCTTCGTCGGCCATGTCGAGCCGTCAACGGTGACCGGATTGCGGGGGTACGAAACAGTCAACCCTCCTCTCAATCTGGCCGCCCTTGTCTCCCTTATCTGGCAGGCTGCATTTCGGTCACCACAATCGCGCCGCCTGACTTCTCGGCCTTGAAGCGCACCTTGTCACCGGTTTTCACGGCTGTCAGCATCGCCGGGTCTTTCACCTGAAACACCATGGTCATGCCGGGCATGTCGAGGTTCTTGATCTCGCCATGCTTGATGGTAATTTTCTTGCTTTCTACGTCGACTTTGCGAATCTCGCCATCGGCTATGTCAGCGGTGGCAGCGATCGGCATCTCTTTTTTCGCATCGACCATGGGCATCGGTGCGCCCGCGTGAGAAGCTGCTAAAGAATAAGAGGTTCCAGCCAGCAGGGCAGAGGCAATCAGCAGAGTTTTGAAATTCTTCATGGGTTGATCTTTCAGGATTTGGTGGTAGTCCGGGCAGGTAATTTTCCGGATGAGTTGAGAGGAATGGATCGAGTAGCTGGGGAGGAACGGTTAACAAGAATCGGCCGCCTGCTAAAGGCGTTGCTGATTTCAGCGGTTGAGTCGGGCACCTCCACGTTGCCAGTCCTGCTGCATGAAAATGACCTTGCCAGGACGGTTCTGTTGGACGCGAATTCAGTGTTTCTGAGCGTCACTGCTGGTATCTAGGCGGGTGATTTGCTACGGGCTACGTTGACCAGGCCTTTCATGCCGGCGTCGAAATGTCCTGGCTGCAGGCAGGCGAAATCGACTTTGCCCGCCGAAGTGAAATGCCAGATGATCTCGCCCGCTTTGCCCGGGGCCACCGTCACCATGTTGGGATCCTCGTGCTCCATCTCCGGATTCTTCTTCATCACCTCGTAGTGATCCTTGAGGTCCTTGGCCGTTCCCAACACCATTTCGTGCTTGACCTTGCCGGAGTTTTTGGCGACGAAGCGGATGGTTTCACCCTGCTTGACGCTGAAGACGGACGAGTGAAAGCGCATGTCGTCTTTCATGTCGACCACCACGGTGCGCGTGACGTTGGCAGCAACGCCGGGCTGACCGATGGCGGCCTTGGCATGGCCTCCCGCGTGGTTGCCGGCAGCCATGGCAGACAGGGAGAAAACAGCGCAGGGCAGCGCGAGCAAAACGTGGCGTGATTTCATCAGAATACCTTTCATAGCGTGAAAAAAATCGGTGCGCCTTGTCTCTCAGGGTTATGGGCCCATGAGCTTGCAGAGCTGCACTTCGATGGAGGCGGGTAAAAGTGACGTCAATCATCACACCGCCGTCAGAATAGTAAGAGCACGTACCCCACATCAGACCCACCGCAGGATTACAAATCTGTAATCTTGCGGTACTCGTCCTGGATGAGGCGGAAGATGGGAGCGCGCTATTCCAGGGCGGCCGCGAGCTGTCGCCCTGGTGTTGGTATTGCACTGCCCGTCTGAAATACGAGCGTAAATGTAGTCTTGTCACCCGGTCGGCTGTGTGCGGTCACTTGGCCGCCATGGGCCGTCATGATCGAGCGCACAATCGCCAGTCCCAGTCCTGTGCCCCCTTCAATACGTGCACGCGCGGAATCGATGCGATAGAAGCGATCAAAGATGCGCTGCAGATGCGCAGGGGCGATGCCTTCCCCATGATTGGTCACCGACAAGGTCGTGTTTTTGCCATCAGAGGCAATCACAATGCTCACCTCTGAATTCTCGAATGCATGACGAATGGCATTGGACAACAGGTTGGTGATCGCGCGTTCCACGAGCAAACGGTCTGCCATGACTCCTGCGGTGCCGCTTACCGTCACTACAATGCCTCGCTCGTCGGCGATCAACGAGAGGTAATCGGCTACCGTTCGGGTCTCCTGGGCCAGGTCGATGTGTGCTTGTTGCAGCGGGGTTTCGTTGTGGTCGGCGCGGGCAATAAAGAGCATGTCGGAAATCAGCCGCGACAGGCGCTCGAGTTCCTCGACGTTTCCTTCCAGAACTTCCCGGAATTCAGCGGTTGTGCGTGTGTGCGACAGGGCCACCTGGGTTCTGCCCATGAGTGTTGCCACGGGCGTACGCATTTCATGAGCAAGCTCGCCCGAGAACTCCTGCAGTCGCCGGTAGCCCGCATCGATACGGTCCATCATTTCGTTGAACTCTCCTGCGAGTTCGTAAAGTTCAGCGGGTAAATCCGAGGACGATATTCGCTGACTGAGCGACTGCGCGCCGATCGATGCCGCCATCCTGTGGAACCTGCGCAGGGGTGCCAGGCTGGTACGCGTGATGAGCCAGGCGCCAAGCGCCACCATGAGCAGCAGCATGGGCCAGCCCACCAGGGTTGCCTTGACAATTCCCGTCAGCAGCCGGCTGTCGTGCCGCCGGTCCAGCGACAGGTAATACGACACAGACATTCCGTTGGCGACCGGACTGGTGCCGCGAATGGCATCGAGCCGTTCTCCGGTGGGAGCCGTCCATGCTTGAATGGACGTGGAGCTGACCGGGGCCGTGCTCAGCGCCGCTATCGAAGCCTGTGCAATTGGGGAGAAGCTCGCCACGCCTTGCCCGCTGGCCGGATCGACCAGCGCCAGATGCAGGTCATCGTGACCAATCAGTAGATCGCCGAAGCGATGCGTGTTCTGGCCGACTGATTCAGGTGACGGAAGTTCTGACAGAACATGCAGCAGCAAGTCACGCTTGCCCAAAAGCTCGGTGCTTGACCTCGCATCAAGCTGGTATGTCAGTGCATAAAACCCGACCACTATAGCTGCGCCGGTGATGAGAAGACCAAAGAAGGCGCTGGCCAGCGCGATACGTGCAGCCAGTGAATTTTTGTACCAGCGACCAGTCAAACTGCGCGGCATCACAACGGAGCCCGGCGTTCCAGAACATAGCCCACGCCACGCACGGTATGAATCAGTTTTTCTTCGAAAGCATCGTCGATCTTGGCGCGCAATCGCCGGATCGCCACTTCGACAACGTTCGTGTCGGAATCAAAGTGAATGTCCCAGACAAGCGAGGCAATTTGTGTCCTTGAGAGTACGTCGCCAGTCTTCTGGGCAAGAAGAGTCAGCAAGGCAAATTCCTTCGCCGAGAGGTCAATCCGCTGGCCGGCCCGGGTCGCTCGATGGCGCACAGGATCAATTTCAAGATCGGCCGCACGTAGAACAGGATCATTGACAACCGGCTGGCCGCGTTTGAGCAGGGCGCGCACCCTGGCCAGCAGTTCAGGAAACTGAAAGGGTTTGACAAGATAGTCGTCGGCCCCCATGTCGAACCCGCGAAGCTTGTCGTCGATCTGGCCGCGTGCCGTGAGCATCAGCACGGGCACCTGCCGGGAGGTGCGCAGCGCTGACAGCACAGCAAAGCCGTCAATGCCCGGCAGCATCACGTCCAGAATGACAAGGTCATGGTCGCCGTTGGCAGCGGCATGCAATCCATCCGTGCCGTTGTGTGCTGTCTCAACGGCGTAACCACTTTCAGTCAAACCTTGACGCAAATACTCTGCAGCTCTGGGCTCGTCCTCAATGACCAGAATCTTCAAGACAGGTACCTCCTTGCGTATGACATATTTGTAATCTGCGGGTCAGCATGGTGTTGATGCCCCGCTTCTACATTGGAAACCGTGATGCAGAGCTTGCATTGCGGCTGTTCCAGGAAGTTGGTACGGCATGTTGAATCAGAAAACAAAGGACCCTAATCATGTTGATCCGTAAAACCATGTTGGCTTTGGCACTTGCAGGTGCCGCCGTTCCTGCCGCATTTGCCGATGGAGGTTATGAGCGACCCTTCGAATCGAGTGCAAGCGCCAGCACAAAAAGCCGTAGCGATGTGCAAAAGGAACTGGAAGCTTTCCGCAGGAACCCCGTTGGTGCTGGCGGTACTATCCTTTCGGACCGTGATGCGCGTTTCATCACACCTCAGCACAGTTATGGATTCCAGAATGGCAAGCTGGTCCATACAGACAGCATTGCGCATGACACTTCGAGGCCTGCGAATCTGGCCATGACGGATGCAGAGCGACTCCTTTACCGGAATAACTAAGGTCCGGATTGCCTCAGTTCACGGCAAACAGTCAAGCCCGGTAGCGTTTTGATGCTACCGGGCTCAATTCCTTGAACGTCAAATGCCAATGCCTGGCGTTGAACAAGCCCCGCGAAATACTGTTACTTGGCAGGCTGGATTTCGGTCACCACAATCGCGCCGCCGGACTTCTCGGCTTTGAAGCGCACCTTGTCACCGGTTTTCACCGTTGTCAGCATCGCCGGGTCTTTCACTTGAAACACCATGGTCATGCCGGGCATGTCGAGGTTCTTGATTTCGCCATGCTTGATGGTGATTTTCTTGTTGTCCATATCGACTTTGCGAATTTCGCCATCGGCCATGCCGCTCATCGCCATCCCGCCTGCCGCAGCCGGCATTTCTTTTTTTGCTTCCATCGGCATGGTCATGGGCGCGCCTGCATGCGAGGCAGCCTGTGCAGAGGCCGCGCCGCCGAGCACGGCAAGAAGAACAAACAGTTTGTTAAGTTTTTTCATGATGGTTTCTTTCAGGATTCAAGATTTAAGAGAAGATTTGACGGTTTTCGAGGGATAGGATTGGTACACCCGCGAGCTGCCATCGGCTAATACCAACAGCACGTCGTAAGGGTCCTGGCGGTCGCCGACCTCCATGCCCGGGGAACCCACGGGCATGCCCGGTACGGCAAGACCCACCGCCTTGGGTTGCTCCCGCAGCAGCCGCCGGATTTCCTGGGCGGGCACATGACCCTCAAGCACGTAGGAACCCATTTGCGCCGTGTGGCAGGAGCCAAACTTGGTGGGCAACCCCAGCTTTTGACGGATGGGTGCCGTGTCCGGGACGTCTTTGGCAACGACTTCAAACCCGTTTTTCTGCAGATGAGCTACCCATTCCTTGCAGCAGCCGCAGTCCGGATTTTTCCAGACGGTGATCAGGCTGTCATTGCCGGCAGCCCATGCACCCAAGGGCGAGCCGAGCCCAACCGCAACCAGGCCAGCAAGCGGCAGCTGCAAGGCCAGGCGGCGCGACAACCGACTATTGCCTGGATGTGCCATTGCCGTCCCCTTTTGCCTGCGTCTTGCTGCTGGCTACGTTGACCAGGCCTTTCATGCCGGCGTCGAAATGTCCTGGCTGCAGGCAGGCGAAATCGACTTTGCCCGCCGAAGTGAAATGCCAGATGATCTCGCCCGCTTTGCCCGGGGCCA